>DATJGC010000063.1:0-3604 GCA_035495345.1 Chitinophagaceae bacterium
CAACCGGCCAATTGGGATACGGTGACGGCCAAACCCTATCCGCGACTGACCTTTAACCTGGATGCTTATACAACGCTCAGCCGCCGCAGCACCATGGAATGGCAGCTGCAGTCTGGGGTTAATTTTAATTATGGCAATAACCTGATGAATGAATTTGCGATTGGCGGTCTAACGCCCCTGTTCCGCAACCAGGTATTGTTTGCAGGCTTGCAGGAAGGCTCATTGTATACACCTGCCATGGCTGCCTTCCAGGCCGCTTACCGGTATGAATTGCTGAACAACACCTATCTAACGGGCAGGGCTAACCTATTATTCAATAATTTTATCAGTAAGAGCATTTTCTTCAAAAACCCTGATTTACTCACGGGCTATGCCCTCACTTTCGGGTATAACTTCGCCCTCGGTCCTTTGGAGTTCAGTTTGATGTATTGTGATCAATCGAAGAAACTCAGCAGTTATGTGAATATTGGGATTCCGTTTTAGGGCAAAAGCCAAAGTCAAAATTCAAAAGTAAAAAAGCTTTTGCTATGCTGGTTTCACGCTGCGGGGCAGCGGGGCAGCGGGCGCAGGTCAATTCAAAATTCAAAAGTAAAAAGTAGAAAAGCTTTTGCTATGCTGGTTTCACGCGGCGGTACTGCGGGGCAGCGGGCGCAGCTTTGGCGCCCCAACCGTCTGACCCTTGGTCTGACGGCTTAAGGCGATGAAGGAAAATTGCGGCTAATGCTCATCGGCAAGTCGCTGATCATTTGCGCACCGGCCTACCATTTGCTTCGATTAGCTACGCCGAATATCTTCTTCGCAATCTTCAATAGATCGCGAATGATAGCCTCAACCGTCTGACCCTTGGTCTGACGGCTTAAGGCGATGAAGGAAAATTGCGGCTAATGCTCATCGGCAAGTCAAGTCGCGGCGGTTGCTAGCCCGTCAGACCAAGGGTCAGACGGGGATCGCTGCTCGTTTGCGCTGAGCAGTAGAAACCTTAAGACGCATATTGCTGAGCAAAAGAACTGAAGACTGGAAACTGAAAACTGAAAACTGAATCCAGGCAAAAGAACTAGGAACTCGGAACTAAGAACTAAGAACTAAGCCCCCCCTCCATTCGCCTTAATAAAATCACTCACCAGGTAGCTGATCAGTTTGCCGGTGGTTTCATCCTTTCGTCCGTCGTGCAGATGGGTGGCGCCTTCGCAGATATGAACATACGCGGGTTTGCAATCCATGCCGGCGAAGTTGATGAATTGCCGCGCGTGCAGCGGACTGATGCCGGCAGGCGTGGCTGCACTGGCCAGTGTGCCTTCAATACAATCAAGATCTATTTCAATACCGGTAAAATTATCTTCGGTAAAGCTGGTGGCATGGGCGATGGCCTGTATGAAGTTTCTTTTTTCATGAATGAAGATATCTTCATAGGTGATAAAATCGATGAAGGGATTGTTGACAATATCCAGCCAGACATTTTGCGGTAGGTAATTCTCATGTACGCCAATGACGCAGTATTTTAAAAGGTAGCCGTCTTCTTCTGCATAGCGGAAGCCGTTGCCGCTATGCCTGCCTTCAGACGGACGAAAATCTGTATGCGCATCCAGGTTTACCGCGTTGATCTGCGCAAGGGGCAGCATCCCTGCTTTAAAAAGACCTTTGGCGCTGCCTTTTATGAGCGGGTAAGCGTTGTTATGTCCGCCCCCGATGGCAACGGGCACCTTACCATGCGCGGTGATAAGCTTGGCAAGGCTTTCCACTTCTTCATCAATTACGTTTACCGCATGCCGGTAGGCATCTATTCTTTCTTCATTGCCCTGCGCATGCTGTTCTATCAGGTATTTGATATCGCCAAAATCAAAATGGCCGAGGAGGAGTACTTCGTCTCCGCTTACAAAATCATTGCTCTGGATATTGAGAAAAGCGGTAAGAAAGGGTACCCACACAGAATCTGTACCGCCTGTTCCATAGTTGGCCTTTACGCCGATGTCTTCAGGTACGCCAAACAAAATATAGCGAGCGGTGGTTTGCTGGAGTGATTGCTCCAGGTGATCGCGGTGATGAATAACCTGTATGCGTTCTCCCAACTTGGTTTCAAATCTGCGTATGCGCGTAAGCGATAGTACGTCTTCTTTGTTATAAAATTTAAAATGATGTGCAATGGGCTGGGTGGCGGGCGCCGCGCTTTGTGTTAATGGCATATACCGGTATTTGCATTAAAAGGTATGATTTTTTTTAAACCGGCCACAAGGCGGGCTACAAAACAGGCGCCTGAATATGCTTCAGCCACCGGGGGGCGAATGTAAACTAGGGGTTTTCCAGTACTTATGGCCGCTCCAATACATACCAAAACCTAGCAAACGGCCGTTATAGCTTTTGCTGATAATTTTGTATTATTAGCTGCAGAAAGAACCAATCATTCTATGAATAACCGCCCTGGCTACCCCTTATCAGGCCTGCTGCTCGGCTGCCTGCTGCTATTGCACAGCCTGCAAATGCATTCACAATCAATCATTCCGCCTTACCGCGATACGGTTACAGCCGGCTATACGCCCGTTACCGGTGGAATGCCCTGCGGAACAGATCTTTTCCTGGCAAAGCTGCGGAAAGACCCGGCCTTTCTTTCAAAGGAAAAAGCCATGAATGCAGCCATCCTGCAACGCGGACTGATGGCGAAAGCCAGTCGATCCATGCTGGCAGATTACACCCTGCCGGTGGTGTTTCACATCATCAATGCAAACCCCTCTTCTATTACGGATGCCGCTGTTCTCAGCGCATTGCAGGCCATGAATGAGGCATTCTCTGCCAGCGGTGCATTTACCGGTGGAAGAACAGATACGCGTATACAATTCTGCCTTGCAAAAACAGACCCCAATGGCGGGCTTACCAGCGGCATTCTTCGCAATAAAACCTACCTGGGCGATTATGATTTTGATATGGAAGGAAGTGATGTTACGGCCCTTGGCCGATGGGATCCATCGAGGTATGTAAATATCTGGGTGGTGGAAGACATCAAATCAGAATACATGCAAACCTTTGAGTGCGGTGTGTGGACGCGGTTAAAGATGGGTGGTTATGCCAGCGCGGGCGGCGATATTGTGGTGGCTGGCCTGGGCACCGGTGTGCTTTGCCATGAAACCGGGCACTACCTGAGCCTGCTGCATACTTTTGCCAACCAGGATTGCGCCAATACAGATTGTAATACCAGTGGTGATATGGTTTGCGATACACCTCCTGAAAGAACCATTACCGGCGGTTATCCCTGTGGCAGTCCGCCCAACTCCTGCAGCTCAGACACCCTTTCTGGTTTTGCCACTGACGTACCAGACCTTCCGGATAATTTTATGGACTATGGCAACGGCGTTGGCTGCATACTTTCATTTACAGAAGGGCAGGCCGACCGTATGCGCAATTTTATTGCCAGCAGTCTTACAGGCATGATAGCAAGCACCGTTTGCACAGCACCCTGCACAGACCCTCTTACCGCTTCTTTTACGCCAGACATAGATTTCCCCGTGATTGGTGATATGCTGCATCTTACCAATACCTCTACCGGGGCCAGCAGCTATGAGTGGCTGGTAGACGGCGTGGTAATGGCCACCAGCACCAATTTTACTTATACAGT
>DATJGC010000064.1:0-6466 GCA_035495345.1 Chitinophagaceae bacterium
GCATTCTTAATTTTCGATTACCAGGATGCCCGAATGCGTACCTTTTGATTTGAGTATTTTGGCGCTTTTTGGGAAGGCTTTAAAATGCAAAAGCCCATAAAATCTACATTTTACAGGCTTTTGAGCG
Source organism: Chitinophagaceae bacterium (assembly GCA_035495345.1). Classification (GTDB taxonomy): domain Bacteria; phylum Bacteroidota; class Bacteroidia; order Chitinophagales; family Chitinophagaceae; genus JACMLD01. The sequence goes on from DATJGC010000064.1 coordinate 128, forward strand.
ACTTGAGTAAGGAATTTGCGGACCGGACGGGACTCGAACCCGCGACCTCCGCCGTGACAGGGCGGCATTCTAACCAACTGAACTACCGATCCAGGGCCCCTTTATTTAAGGGACGGCAAAGATAAGAGATTTGACCTCTTGGCAAAAAAAGTTTTTACCCTTTTTCGGCATTGGATGGAAATTATTTAAGTGCTAACACTTCCATACACCCTTTCATCGCCTTTGTAAAACAGTGGTTTGCGGAACCCTTGCTGACCAGTAAAGGACAGCCCCCAGTAGCAGCGACCAACCATCCCGCAAACATTTTCTTAACAGACAACTCCCCCTAAATCACCTAGTTTTGCCACTGTAAACCTCATCCGCCACAAACATAAAATGCCGTCATATGCCTTCCTTCACTACCCGTGTTGAACTACAATCCGCCAGCCAGCAAGACTACCAGACACTGCAGGAAGAAATGAAAAAAGCAGCTTTCAAACACGTAAAAAAAACCAGCGCCGCCCGCCCCTCCCTGGCCGCCCCGCTGGAATTTAACCGCAACGGCAATATCACCCTGCTGGAAGTTACCAACGCCACCGCCCGCGCAGCCCGCAAAACCGGCCGGCGCTACTCCTTTACCGTTATCAAAGAAAAGAAAGCTGGTTTGCATGTATAAACCTTCTACCCCGCATACTTCTGCTAGCTGTTAACAAGGATGTATGCTAACAGCGCCTTCCCTCTCCGCAAATAGAGGCACGTTGCTATCCTATGCTTCGCCTGCCTCCTTTCCATCTTCTCCTGCCACCTCAATAGCATCCATCGGCATATATAATATCCCCACATGGTTATAAGCGCTTTATGCTACTTCCTTCCATGCACCCTATCTTTGGCAGATAATACATGACTATGCTAAAGCTGGGAATTTTTGGAGTGGGCCACCTGGGAAAATTTCACCTGAACAACTGGAAGGAAATACAGGGCGTAGAACTGGTAGGCTTTTATGATCCGCACGATGGCGCCGCACAGGAAGTAAGCGAGAAATACCAACTCCCCCGCTTCCTGGATGCAGAAACCCTTATGGCCGCCTGCGACGCCATCGACGTAGTAGCACCCACCCCTTTTCATTTCAACCTCTGTGAAAAAGCCATCAAAAGAGGCAAGCATGTCTTTGTAGAAAAACCCCTTGCCAATAGCATGGAAGAGGCCCGCATCCTCGTAAAACTGGCCAAAGAAAGCAATATAAAAATGCAGGTGGGCCATGTGGAACGCTTTAACCCCGCCTTCCTGGCCACGCAGGATCTGGACCTCAACCCCATGTTTATAGAAGTGCACCGCCTTGCACAGTTCAACCCCCGCGGCACAGAAGTAAGCGTTATCCTGGATCTTATGATCCACGATATCGATATCATCCTCACCCTCGTACGCAGCGAAGTAAAAGCCATCTCCGCCAGCGGCGTGGCCGTTATGACAGATACCCCCGATATTGCCAATGTGCGCATAGAATTTAACAACGGCTGCGTGGCCAACCTCACCAGCAGTCGCATCTCCATGAAACGCATGCGCAAAATGCGCCTCTTCCAGAAAGATGCTTATATCGGGATAGATTTTCTCAATAAGAAAACAGAGATTATCAAACAGAAAACACCGCGCGACCTGGAAGCGTTCTCCTTCGACCTGGATACCCCGAACGGCAAACGCACCATCGCCATTCTGAACCCCGTGATACCAGAAGTAAACGCCATTAAAATGGAGCTTGAGAAGTTCAGGGACGCCGTGGTAAATAATACGCCTACCATTGTAAGCGAAGTAGATGGCTACCGCGCCATGGACATCGCCCACCAGATTCTCCATAAAATAAAAAACGCTACCATCAATTCCTGATTACCCCATGCCTTCTCCTAAAAAGATCCATATAGGCTGGTACATATTCAGTGATTACCTGGCCGCCGCTATTGCCTGGATACTCTTTACCCTCGTGCGCAAAGAACTGCTGCGCGAAGCCATCTACCAGAGCAACCGCCTGAACCTGAATGATCGCCTGCTGGTGGGCATTGCACTGCTGCCCCTGCTATGGGTAGCCTTCTACTTCCTGGCCGGCAGCTATGGCTCACTCTACCGCAAATCAAGGCTGAATGAAATTGTAACCGCCTTTCTCTGTACGCTGGTAGGTTGTACCATCATCTTCTTTATTATCATTTTGAATGATTATAACCATTCGCTTTTTTATTATTATACCTCGCTGGTCTCGTTCATCACACTGCACCTGACCTTTACCGTTAGTGGGCGCTTGCTCCTGCTCAACATCGTAAAAAAACAATTGCTCAAAGGCAAAGTCCGCTTCAACGCACTGCTGGCAGGCGATTATAAAACCGCTGAACGCATCTATACCCACACCCGTGAACAACTCCGGCAGTCGGGCATCTACTACAGCGGCATCGTAACCAATGATGCCCCGCAGCCCGCTTCACCCCTGCGGCACCTGGGGCAGCTACCTGCACTGGAAACCGTAATAGACCAATACGCCATCGCTCATATTGTGCTCGCCTTTGAAAACCCAGACAGAAAAGAGACCGAACTGCTCATCAACCGCCTCGGCGAAAAGGAAGTAGACATCAACATCGTACCCAGCACGCTAGACATCATTGCCGGTTCCGTAAAAACCGAAAACGTACTCAGCCCCCTGCTGGCCAGTATTGCCACCAACCTTATTCCGCAATGGCAACAAAACGTAAAAAGACTGCTAGACATCATTGTCTCCATTAGCGGCATGATCCTCCTTTCACCCCTCATGCTCTACGTGGCCCTGCGCGTACGCCTTTCTTCCAAAGGACCTATCTTCTTCTCGCAGGAGAGAATTGGCTACAAAGGCAAACCCTTCTTCATTCATAAGTTCCGCTCTATGTATGCAGATGCCGAGAAAGACGGCCCCGCCCTCGCCTCCAACACAGACCCCCGCATTACCAGCTATGGCAAGGTGATGCGCAAATGGCGACTGGATGAATTGCCCCAACTCTATAATGTGCTCATTGGTGAAATGAGCCTGGTAGGGCCCCGCCCGGAAAGAAAACATTTTATAGACCTGCTCTCGCAACACACGCCCTATTACAAATACCTGCTGAAAGCCAAACCCGGACTTACCTCCTGGGGCATGGTACAGTTTGGCTACGCCGAAAACGTTGAGCAGATGATAGAACGCATGCAGTATGATCTCATCTACATTGAAAACATCTCGCTGCAGCTGGATTTTAAGATCATGCTGCACACCCTGCGCATCATTTTCCTTGGCAAAGGCGTATAAATGCGACCACACACATAATTAATCAGCACCGGCTACGTTATTAATACCGCACGCTATTCGCTCATTTTCAATATTTTTGGCCAAAACTGATCGTCCTTTGCGTAAACCAACCTTCACCCTGCTGGCGGCAATGCTTATCACCATCATTGCCCATCCCCAATACTGGCAACAAAGGGTTGATTATACCATTGATGTAACCTTGAATGATCTTGACCACTCGCTCAATGGCTTTGAAAAAATAACTTACCACAATCAATCACCCGATACCCTTCGTTTTATCTGGCTGCACCTCTGGCCCAACGCGTATAAAAATGATAAGACGGCCTTTAGTGAACAATTGCTTCTCAACCACCGCACAGATTTTTATTTCAGCAAAAAAGAACAACGCGGTTATATCAACCGGATGGATGTTAAAGTAAACGGCATTACCGCGCAAATAGCAGACCATCCGCAATACATAGACATTATACAATTACTGCTCCCCAGCCCGCTGGCGCCGGGTCAGCAGGCCATCATTAAAACCCCGTTTCATGTACAGCTGCCCAACAATTTCTCGCGCGGCGGACATACCGGGCAATCATACCAGGTAACGCAATGGTTCCCTAAAGCAGCCGTGTATGATAAAAGCGGCTGGCACCCCATGCCCTACCTGGACCAGGGAGAATTCTACAGCAATTTTGGTAATTACGATGTGAGCATCACCCTTCCAGCTAACTATGTAGTGGCCGCCACCGGTGAGTTACAGGATGAAGCAGAAAATGAATGGCTGAAACAACGCAGTAGCTTCAGCTGGACGCCCATCGTTACAAAAAAAACAGTAAGAAAAGGTTCTTACCGGCATGTACAAAAAGAAATACAGCAATACCCCCATTCCTCTTCCACAACGAAGACCTTGCATTACCTGCAAGAAAATGTTGTAGACTTTGCATGGTTTGCAGACAAACTTTTCATTGTTCAGCAGGATACCCTGCAACTGCCATCCGGTAAAACGGTGAAGGCCTACAGCTATTACCTGCCAGACCAGCAATGGTATGGCAAAAAAAGCGTGGAATACATAAAGCAGGCGGTGCGCTATCGTTCCAACCTGCTGGGTGAATATCCTTACAATACCGTTAGCATTGTAGAAGCCAGTATGGGCGTGGACGGCGGCATGGAGTATCCTACCATTACCAGCATTTCTCCCATGCCCGATGCCCATGCTCTTGAAACCACTGTTGAACATGAAGTGGGCCATAACTGGTTACAGGGCATACTGGCCAGCAATGAACGTGCCTACCCGTGGATGGACGAAGGCATGAATACGTATTATGATTACCGTTATACGCCCATCAGTCCAGCCCCTGCTGATATACAAAAACCTCGCTTTCCTTTTTCCAGGTTGCCCAATGACCCTCTGCCACTCTTGCTGCAGTCAATTACTGCCGTGAAGAAAGACCAACCCATTGCCACTGCCGCAGATCATTTTACTGAACTCAACAATGAAGTAATTGGCTACTATAAGACGGCGCAATGGCTGCAACAGCTGGAGCAGTTGCTGGGCAGGCAGGTCTTTGATAGCTGTATGAAAGCCTATTACCAGCAATGGCAGTTTAAACACCCCGGCCCCCAAGATTTTAAAAACGTCTTCAGCCAGATAAGCGGTGAAAACCTGGATAGCTTTTTTGAAAACTTGCACAGCACGGGCTCCTTACCCACAGCAACAAAAAGAAAGTTGCAACCGGTGGCTTTTTTCAATCTTACCAATAGCCAGCAATACCGCTATATAAATATAATGCCCGCGGTAGGTTATAACCATTATGATCAATTTATGATGGGCCTGCTGCTGCACAATTATTCTTTACCGGCAGAAAAATTTCAATACCTGCTGGCGCCCATGTACGGTACCGGCAGTAAACAACTTACCTACCTGGCACGGGCCGCTTATACCTGGTATCCCAAACATCATTTCTATTCGGTAACGGGCGGTGTAGCAGCCTCCTCTTTTTCCATGGATGATTATCAACCGGCCAATGCAGATAAATTAGTGCTTGGCTTTAGAAAGATTGTTCCGTTTATCCGGCTTACGCTAAAAGAAAACGATCCGCTAAGCAAACGCATCCGCTACTTTCAATTTAAACCGTATTTTATTCATGAAAACGGACTGCTGTTTTCAACCGTTATCACCGGACCAGATACCACAGACCTGGTAGAAAAAACCAATAGCAGCAGGTACCTTAACCAATTGCAATGGGTGGTAGAGAACAATCGCGCACTTTACCCCTACCGTACGCAATTGCAGGTAGAACAAGCAGATGGTTTTATACGCGCCGCCTTTACCGGCAATTATTATTTTAATTACGCCAATAATAAATCTGGCCTGCGCGCACGACTGTTTGCCGGCAAATTCTTTTATACCAATCGCAAGACCAATACCCGGCAATTTGATACAGACCGCTACCATTTAAATATGACCGGAGCTAATGGTTATGAAGACTACACCTACAGCAATTATTTCCTCGGTCGCAATGAATTTGAAGGAACAGCCAACCGGCAGATTATGCTGCGCGATGGTGCGTTTAAGGTACGCACCGATCTGCTGGGCGAAAAATATGGCAAAACAGACGACTGGCTCATTGCTCTCAACTTTGTATCCGATATAGCAGACAAGAAATTTCCGGTAAAGGTTTTTGCAGATATTGGCAGTTATGCCGGCGCCTGGCAGAAAGACCCGCTCACCCCCAGGTTTTTGTTTGATGCCGGTCTGCAGCTATCATTGCTGCATGAAACCGTAAACATCTACCTACCGCTTGTGTACAGCGCCGTGTTCAGGGATTATTTTAAATCGAGCCTGGGCAATAATTATATGCTAAAAACAATTTCTTTTAGCATAGATATTCAGCAGTTACGGTTAAGGGATATCTATAAAACGTTTGATTTTTGATTGCGCATGAGCCAACGTATCCAATACCTGCGGCAGCATGAAATAAACAAGCAGCAATGGGATGCCTGTATGGACCGCGCCACCAACAGCCGCTTGTATGGCTATTCATTTTACCTGGACGCAATGGCCATTCATTGGGATG
>DATJGC010000065.1:0-8593 GCA_035495345.1 Chitinophagaceae bacterium
CGAGGACTGTTTTTATAGCATTATATATACTGTTTGTCAACATAAAGAATGAGTGTGCTGTAAAAGTACAGCAGTATGCCGACAAAAACAAAGAACTTTTTTTATACTTTTTGCATCATGAGAACCTGTGCTGTAATCACCGTTGTTTTTGTGCTGAAAAGATCACCATACGCTCTTTTCCTTGCACCGGCGCATCAGATGATGGTACTCTTGCGCAATTCAATATTGCCTTTATTCACTTTATCCGGTATCCGATCTGCCACATAATCACTGATCAGTTCACCAATGGTGCTGGTGAAATAAAAATTGGCCGGGTCAATATCTTTTGTAACGAAGCCGTTGCTGAGCGTCCACCCCGCAGCCTCACGAACCAGGGCGGCTTCTTTGTTCATGCCAAAATGATCCAGCATCATGGCCGCTGAGAGACTAGACCCAAGCGGGTTGGCAATGTCTTTACCTGCGGCCTGCGGGTAAGAACCGTGAATGGGTTCAAACAACGCTACTGCATTGCCTACGGAAGCTGATGGCAGCAACCCAAGCGAACCGGTGATAACACTGGCTTCGTCACTGATGATATCACCAAACATGTTTTCTGTAAGTATTACATCAAACTGTTTTGGGTTCAGTATGATCTGCATGGCAGCATTGTCTACAAACAGGAAGTCAATTTTTACATCCGCGTATTGCGGTGCCAGGTCCTGTACCACTTTCCGCCAGAGGCGGGAAGTTTCCAGCACGTTGGCTTTGTCTACCAGTGTTAATTTTTTTCTGCGCTGTTGTGCGTATTTAAATGCCAGGTGAGCTACACGTTCTATCTCTTCTTTGCTGTAGCTGCATTCATCAATGGCAAATGTTTTTTCTTCGTTGATTTCTTTCTTACCAAAATAGATACCGCCGGTGAGCTCGCGGAAGATGACAAAATCTACCCCTTCCAGCTGTTTGCTTTTTAATGGCGAAAGGTGCTGCAGCGCCGCATAGGTATTAATGGGGCGAATATTAGCAAACAACTGCAATGATTTACGCAGTTTTAGCAAGCCCTGTTCAGGCCGTACTTTGGCAGTAGGGTCGTTATCATATTTTGGATGACCGATAGCGCCAAACAAGATAGCATCGCTTTCAAGGCAAATCTCAATGGTTTCATCGGGCAGCGGGTTGCCCGTTGCATCTATGGCCACCGCGCCCATCAGGCAATGGCGGTATTCAAACTCGTGGCCAAACTTTTCTGCCACGGCATCCAGCACGGCAATGGCCTGGCGTGTTACTTCCGGCCCGATACCGTCTCCGTTAATGACTGCAATGTTTTTTTTCATAATTGGTTTGGGTAAATGGATTAGGCGTTGCTTGCTTCAAACCTGCTGATTTCATCTTTCATGCTCAGCAGGTAATCTATATCATCATACCCGTTGAGCAGGCAGGTCTTTTTATAGTTATTGATATCAAAGCTTTCTTGGGCGCCGGTGGCGGCAATGCGGATGGTTTGTGCCTCCAGGTTTACTTCTAACGCGGTGTCAGCATCTTTTTCAATTGCGTCAAAGATTTGTTGTAAAAAACCTTCCGTTACAGTTACCGGCAGCAAAAAGTTATTGAGTGAATTGTTTTTAAAAATGTCTGCAAAAAAGCTGCTTACCACTACGTCGAACCCTGCGTCCTTGATGGCCCAGGCGGCGTGCTCACGACTGGATCCGCAACCAAAATTTTTGGCTGCTACCAGTATGCTTCCTTTATAGCGCGGGTTGTTCAGCGGAAAATCTTTTTTCGGTTTTGCTTCATCGTTATCCTCATAGCGCCAGTCGCGGAAAAGATTCTTACCAAAGCCTTCACGACTGGTGGCTTTCAGAAACCGCGCAGGAATTATCTGGTCTGTGTCTATATTTTCGATGTTCAGCGGAACAGCGGTTGAATGAATGATATTGATTTGTTTGCTCATTGCTACAATACAGTTATTAATATACAAGTGACAGGCAATTGCTGCCGCCTCTCTTAATTATAATATTCTCTTACATCCCCCACCTGGCCGGTAATGGCCGCCAGTGCCGCGGTTAACGGGCTGGCCAGGAAGGTGCGTGCATTGGGTCCCTGTCTTCCTTCAAAATTGCGGTTGCTGGTAGAAATGCAATATTTACCAGCAGGTATTTTGTCTTCGTTCATACCCAGGCAGGCACTGCAGCCCGGCTGGCGCAACATAAAGCCGGCAGCTTCAAACACTTTATCAATACCTTCTTCTATGGCTTGTTTTTCTACCTGTTTGCTACCCGGCACCACCCATACTTCTACATTGTCTGCTTTGTGTTTTCCTTTTACGAAAGAGGCCACCAAGCGCAGGTCTTCAATTCTTGAATTGGTACAGCTTCCTATAAAAACATAATCTACCTGTTTGCCTTTGATATTGGCACCGGGCTGAAGGCCCATGTAGTGCAAGGATTTCTCAAAAGAAGATTTTTCCTTGTCTTCCACTTCTTCCAGCGAGGGTACATGGCCGCTAACGCCAATGCCCATCCCAGGATTGGTACCATAGGTGATCATCGGTTCAATATCCGCCGCGTTGATGGTTACTTCGTTATCAAACACCGCGTCTGCATCACTGTACAGCGTTTGCCAGTAAGCCAGTTTCTTATCCCATTCAGCACCCTGCGGCGCAAATTTTCTTCCTTTCATATAACTGAAAGTAGTGTCATCGGGGGCAATCATACCGCAGCGTGCACCCATTTCTATACTCATATTGCAGATGGTCATGCGTGCTTCCATAGAAAGCGAGCGAATGGCCGAACCGGCAAATTCCACCGCGTAACCGGTGGCACCGCTGGCAGAAATCTGCGCCAGTATATACAATACAATGTCTTTGCTTACTACGCCTTTGTTAAGGGTACCATCTACCGTGATGCGCATCAGCTTTGGCTTGCTTTGCATCAGGCACTGCGTGGCCATTACCATTTCTACTTCACTGGTGCCAATTCCAAAGGCAATGCTGCCAAAGGCACCGTGGGTAGAAGTATGACTGTCTCCGCAAACGATGGTCATGCCAGGTTGCGTAAGGCCCAGTTCAGGCCCAATTACATGCACAATGCCCTGGAAGGGATGGCCGAGCCCATAGAGCTCTATGCCGTGTTCTTCACAATTCTTTTTGAGTGCTTCTACCTGCAACCTGGATAATTCTTCTTTAATAGGCAGGTGCTGATTAATGGTGGGCACGTTATGGTCTGCGGTGGCCACTACTTGTTTGGGGCGCAATACTTTTATGCCGCGTTTGTTAAGACCGGCAAATGCCTGTGGACTGGTTACCTCGTGTATAAGGTGTTTATCTATATACAACACGGAGGGGCCGCCTTCAATGGTGGTTACCACGTGCCGATCCCATATTTTTTCAAAGAGTGTTTTACCCTTTGCGGCGTTGCCCGAGGCCATGGAATTGTTATTGTTGCTTTTTTCTTCTGTACGCATGCTGTTGTAAGATTTTCAATAAAGGGCTAAGACCGGTTGGTTTCTGCTGATACTGGCCGGAGCTTTTTCTGGCTGGGCCCTGGGGTAAAAAATGCATGGCGCAGAAGCGCCACGCCTACCAAAACTATAAGTCATGAGAAAATCACTAGGCTGTGACCGGCTGCAAGGCATAAGCCTTTGCCAGTTGCTGCAAGTCATCCTCATCAATCTCTTTCTTCGTATCGGCTACCTGCAAAAAGCGTTGGTATAAAATATCTATATCGTTCCTGGTATAGGAAAAGCCAAGTTTATGAAAACGGTGCGCCAGCGCGCTGCGTCCACTCCTGGCCGTTAGTACTATTTTGCTGCCATCTGCACCTACTTCTTCAGGATTGATGATTTCATAGGTGAGGGAGTCTTTCAGAAACCCGTCCTGGTGAATACCTGAAGAATGAGAGAAGGCATTTGCGCCTACAATGGCCTTGTTAACCTGCACCGCGGTGCGCATGGTATCGGCCACCAGCCTGCTAATGGGATTCAGCTTTTTTGTATTGATGTCTGTATACAGACCCAGTTGGCGGTGCTGCTTCAATACCATCACCACTTCTTCCAGCGAGGTATTGCCGGCTCTCTCTCCCAGTCCATTGATGGTACATTCAATTTGCCTTGCACCGTTCATCACCCCTGCTATGGAGTTGGCCGTGGCCAACCCCAAATCATTGTGGCAGTGGCAGGAGATAATGGCCTTGTCGATATTCGGTACATGGTTCACAAGCCAGGCAATCTTATCTCCGTATTGGTTAGGCAGGCAATAGCCGGTGGTATCCGGTATGTTTACAGTGGTAGCGCCGGCGGCAATAACTGCTTCAATGACCCTTGCCAGGTAATCATTGTCGGTTCTGCCGGCATCTTCCGCATAAAATTCTACATCGTCTACAAAATTCTTGGCCCATTTTACGGCCTGTACCGCCCTTGCCAGTATCTCTTCACGGGTAGCGTTGAATTTTGATTTTATATGAAAATCTGAAGTGCCAATACCAGTATGAATGCGTGGGTGGCGGGCATGTTTAAGCGCTGCTGCTGCTACTTCAATGTCTTTTTCCACTGCCCTGCTAAGCCCGCAAACAGTGGCATTTTTCACCACCTGTGAGATTTGCGCAACGGACTCAAAATCTCCGGGGCTGGAGACGGGGAAGCCCGCTTCAATAATATCCACCCCCAGTTGTTCAAGCTCCAGTGCCAGCTCCAGCTTTTCCTTGGTATTCAGCTTGCAACCGGGCACCTGCTCTCCATCCCGGAGCGTGGTATCAAAAATGAAGACTTTATTTTCCGCCATAAAACTGATTGGATGAGGTAAAAAACGGGCCGCGCTGTAGTTTTGCAGTTGCGTGCAAACCCCTAACAAAGAACCCTTATTAAAAGTAGGTCAGGTTATATTGGCCTGAAAACCTAAATTAGTAGCATTTTACACTGCGTAAAAAGGCAAAAATTGGCTGAAACGCAGGCCAGTCGAGGCTTTTGCAATTATTTATTACGATGCCCAACAGATCAACGGATACCCTGTTTCAACTTGTTAAATCGCTGGAAAAGAGCGAAAAGCGCAATTTTAAGCTATATGTGGGCCGAAACAGCAGCGGGGAAGACCTGAAAGTGGTGCAATTGTTTGACGCCATTGACAAAATGGACAGCTACGATGAAGAGCTATTGCTGAAACGCAACCCCAGCATTAAGAAGCAGCAGCTATCTAACAGCAAGGCACACCTTTACCGGCAGATACTGGCCAGCCTGCGACTGATTAAGCACGAAGACAATATTGATATTCAGCTGCATGAGCAGATGGATTATGCCCGCATCCTCTACAACAAGGGACTCTACCTGCAAAGCCTGAAGGCGCTGGACAAAATGAAGGAGCTGGCGCGAGATAACCACCAGTTTACCTACCTGCAGCAGGTCATCTTTTTTGAAAAGAAAATTGAAGCACTGCATATTACGCGCAGTATGCAGGACCGTGCCGAACGTTTAACCGCTGAGGCCGACGAGGTGACCGACCGCCTCATGCAGATCAGCAAGCTGTCTAATCTCTCCCTCCTGCTCTACAGCTGGTATATTAAAAACGGGCATGCAAGGAATAAGAATGATGAGGCAGCCGTACAAAAGTTTTTTGACGACCACTACCCTACCCACGCCAAATCTCCGCACGGATTTTACGAGAAATTGTATCTCTACCAGAGTTATTCATGGTATGGATTTATCAGGCAGGATTTCCTGATGTATTACCGGTATACGCAAAAATGGGTGGATCTGTTCAGCAGCTACCCTTTTATGCTTGGCATTGAAACCTCTCACTACATCAAAGGAATGCACAACTTGCTGGGGGCACATTTTGATTTGCAGAACTACGATAAGTTCAACGAAGTGCTGCAGCAGTTTGAAGAATTTACGCATGCAGACATTGTAACACAAAATGAAAATAACCAGATACAATGTTTTATTTATTTCAGCACGGCGCTGATCAATAAGCATTTTATTGAAGGCAGTTTTACCGAAGGGGTAAAAATTGTGCCCGGCATTGCAGAGAAATTGCGCGAGTATGAGATCTACCTGGACAGGCATCGGATATTGGTGTTCTATTATAAGATTGCCTGTTTGTATTTTGGGAGCGGCAATAATGAAAAAGCCATCGACTACCTGAATAAGATCATCAACTGGAAGGTAGACCTGCGCACCGATCTTCAATGTTATGCAAGACTGCTGCACCTGATTGCGCATTATGAACTGGGCAATTATGATTTGCTTGAATACCTTACCAAGTCGGTCTACCGCTTTATGGCCAAGATGGAAAACCTCAGCGTGGTGGAGGAAGAGATGTTTAAATTTCTGCGCAATTCTTTACGACTGAACCCGCGCCAGTTACCGAATGCGTTTCAGCAGTTATTGGATATTGTACGCAAATATGAAAGGAACCGTTTTGAAACCCGGGCCTTTGCGTATTTGGATATTATCAGCTGGCTGGAAAGCAAGATCAGAAAGGTAGCGGTGCAGGATATTATTCGCGAGCGTTATTTGCAAAGACAGGGTGCCAGGGGGCAGAAGATGGAACGATGATATAATTCTGCCCTCGTTCAAAAACAAATCTTCACTACATCAGCAGCTCGAAATACTCCGTAAGCGCGGCGGTAAAACTACCATTGTTGAGATCGTATATATCCATTTGGTGATTGAATTTCTATCTTCAATCATAATTCAGGGCGGCAATTGCGTGGTAATTTATTGTAACTGGATATTGAATATAACAGAAAGAAAAAATACTTGCTCCTTCATTTGCATATTTAATTCTATCTATTAGTTTCGCGGTATTAAATGATCCAAAACCCTAAAAAATGAAAAAACTAGTGTTAGTAGCCATGATGGCTGCCGTTACTTCTCTCGCCGGTGCGCAGGTACAATTTGGTGCAAAAGCCGGTTTAAACCTCGCAAGCATTCGTATTTCTCCTTCTGAACCTGGAACTTCTTTTAAAATGGCGCCCAATTTTAATGCGGGTGTATTGGCCTACCTGCCCCTGGTAAGCAAACTGGGTTTACAGCCTGAAGTTATGTATTCTGCGCAGGGCTCAAAAGTAAGCAGCGGTTCAGAAGATGGCACTTATCACCTTGGGTACATTAACGTTCCTGTGCTCGTGAAGTACAAAGACCCTTCAGGTTTTTTTGTAGAAGCAGGACCGCAAATTGGTTTCCTGTTAAACGCAAAGGTTAAAAGCCAGGGCGTATCAGTAGATGCCAAGGATACTTTCAAAGGCGCAGATTTCTCAGCGGCTTTTGGTATCGGCTATCTTTCTCCCTTGAATATTGGTATTGATGCCCGTTACAATTTAGGTCTTAACAATATTGCCAAATACGGCGATAATGAAAGTGCCAAGAATAGCGTGGCCCAGCTGAGCATCTTTTATATGTTTGGCCATCATTCAAAATAATTGACAATTTATTGTAAACGAAAAAACCGTCGAGAGACGGTTTTTTTTGCTACCTATTCTGCTATGTTCTTTCAACACGGTAATTTGGGCGTAGTTGAATAGCCGCTTTTTAGCTTATACAATTATGTAAAGAAAATGGCTAAAACAAAGCATTCAATTATTCTATGCAACCACTAACAGGAGATATAGATTTTCAGATAGATTAAAATTATAAAAACCAAGACAGCTTCAAAAATTACATACGCCCAAAGATTGAAAAATTGGTATAAAAGTCCAAGTAATAAATGGCCGAGGAACATGTACAAAATCTCAAACCATTTAAAAAGTGAATAGCTGACATATGGGCCAAAGCGTGAGTTATAGCATTGTTGCATCTTACCCAGGTTAGCGATGGCAAGAATAAACCAAATAGTCGCCAAAACAAAATGAACAACTTTGAAATATCTTTTTCTACCTGATTCTTGCATCTCCTAAAAATTGTTTTGTTGAAATGTCGTAACAGCATGTCGAGATAATTGTAGAACTCCCGCTCAACAAATTTGGAACGGCTACGACATTGGTTATTTCATAAATGCCTTTACTACTTGGGGGCGGAGACTTCTTTAGGCTTCAAGTCAACCACAGCTTGTAAATCAGCGACAGTCACTCCGGCTTGCATGCCGCTCTGCTTCAGTTTTTCTTAAAGAAGAAAATACCGGTCCAATTACCCTGATTAATGCCTGGTGAGAAACAGAAGTAAAAACAATAGCGTCCTCGGCCGTAATGTTGATCTAACCGTAAATCGAAATATCTTTCTGATGGCCATCTCTTATCATAGCCTCCTATTGTCCAAACGCTGGCTGCAAAAAAAACAAAAAACACAAGAAAAAAGATCAGGATACTAAGAAGTAAGTAGCTTTTCCGCTTTGATTGTTCCACCTCTTTATACTTCTCTCGTGTGCCCGCTTCTATAATTATTTTCTTAAGGGACTTGCGTAAAACATAATGGGTATAATACCAAATACCAGCCATAATGCCGAACATCATTATATTCGACACCTTAAAGGGCAAAATTTTGATAATAAAAAATTCTCCAATCAGGCATAAAAAAATACTTCAACGCCAATCAAGTATGCAGTTGCATCTTCCGTTCTGACACCATTCTTTTTGTCAGCTATTATTTCCATCAAAGAGAAGTTTATCAAATAGATTTTCTTCATAATTAC
>DATJGC010000066.1:0-14044 GCA_035495345.1 Chitinophagaceae bacterium
TCATAAGCCGCCTTTGGATAATGTCTTTTCATAAATTCTTTCATCAGATTGTTGTCAGGCAAATGCAAATCGCGGTAATAGCCTTTTGCAGAAAGCACCGCGCAAGGCTGCGCCACCATTTCGGGGAAGAGGTAGCTAAAAGTCTTTACAGCATGTACAGAAGAAGGCGCACCATCATAAAGAAAAACGATTCTTTCAATAGGCGTCCATGGTTTATTAACCACCAGCACCGGGCATTGCACATCAGACAATAGATCACGTACAAAACGGGTGGGCGGTTTTTCATCGTAATGGGTAAAGGTTTCCTTCACATCAATCACCAGCAGGTCTGCATAGATGCTTTCATGCAAAAGATCCCTAAGACAGATATTCTTATCACGGTGCACATTGTATTGTATGCCGGCAGTCCTGCAGGCGGTTTCAAATTTGTCTGCCGCCTTATCACGGGCCTGCTGATCTTTTTGGCGGTACTCGTCCAGATCTTTTTCACTCAATTCATTTTTCTGGATGAGATCATAAATTTTAAAGCTGCTGTAGGTGAAATCATCCAGGAATACGCCTGTTAAAAAACTCCGGGTGTGGCGGGTCAGCTCAATGGCATATTGTGCTGTGTCTGCAGCGTATTTTAACCCATCAAACGCAGCAACTATCTTATTCATGTGCTAAATTTTGTAGAATAAAGTTATCGGCCTGCAACAGGATGAGGGTTGAGCAGCATCAAACCGTAAGCTGACAAGAATCAGTAGAGGATACTGGTGCTGGGGAGACGTAAAGATGGCAGCCATACCCTGAATCAGCCAGTAATATGACGCAACTCAGTTGCCCCGTCAATATTATTGGTAAGCTTTGAAGCTATTCATCAATGGCTTTATCGTAATGAAAAAAATAGTATTGCTACTGAACGCCACGCTGCCAGCACTGCATATTTTGCAGTATGGGTTAAGCCAGGCCAGGAACAGCGGCTGCTTCCTGCATATCATCCTGGTGCATGATCATCTCAGTCTGCAGGAGTATGATTATCCCTTTCCGAATGATCTATCGCTCACGCGTAACCGCTTAACGGGCCTCAGCCTGGTGGAAGAAGATATTTTGCTGGTAGAAAATAATGTGAGCAATGTGATTCATATGTGCAAGACTGCAAACATTCATTGTTTCATAGACCCTGAGCGTTCCTGGACACCGGAGAAATTACTGGAATGCACTTCCTATGCAGATTGCCTGCTGGCAGATGCCGACGAAGATATGCAGCGTTTATACATGGCTGAATTGCTGGTACACACTCATTGCCCGGTACTATTGTTGCCGAAAACCTTTGTGCAACCAGCCCAGGTGCTGCTTACCTATGATGGTCGTTCCAGTGCATTGCTTGCGCTAAAAATGTTCGCCTATATTTTTCCTGAATACCTGGCACTGCCCACTACGTTATTGCATGTAAGCTCCGGAGATGAGAGAGCAATTCCGAAAGAAGAAGCGCTGCGTACGCTGGCAAGTACGCATTACAAAGCACTGGAGGTAAAAACAATTCACGGAAGTGCAAGAACGGCATTGCCGGCCTATGTAAGTTCACTGCCATCGCCCATTATTACCATGGGGTCTTTTGGCAGAAACGCCGTATCACGCTTCTTTAAAAAAAGCATCGCGTCCGTTTTGATAGAACAACGGAAGGCAGCCGTATTTATAGCGCATGATTAGGTAGCCGATCGCCTGCGGCGGGCGAATGGGGCTGTTTTAATTCTTGCTGATGCGGTACACGGTACCGTTTTCGGAAATGGCGTATACTATACCGTTGGCAGAAGCTACATCTCTAAAGCGTTCATGCTTGTCTGTTAGTAATCTTTCCTCGCCCACCACTTTGTTGTTTTTTAGCTGCAGCCGGCAAACATGCATACCGCTCAGCGCCGCAAGAAAGAGATTACCCTTCCACTCAGGTATGGCGTCTCCGCGGTAAAAACTAATGCCGCTGGGAGATATAACCGGATCCCAGTAATACACCGGCTGTTCCATGCCTGCTTTCTGTTGTATGGCGCCGCCAATTTTTTCACCACTGTATTCAATGCCATAGGTAATCACGGGCCAGCCATAATTTTTACCCGGTCTGATCATATTTACTTCATCGCCACCACGCGGACCAAACTCTGCTTCCCATACCTGCCCGGTAAGCGGGTCAATATCCAATCCCTGCGGGTTACGATGGCCATAACTATAGATTTCAGGTTTGGCAGCACTATTGCCCAGGAAGGGATTGCCGGGTGCCGGCTTTCCATCAGTAGTAATCCTGAAAACCTTGCCCGGACCAGCTTCCAGCTTTTGTGCCAGCGCCCTGCCTTCCAGTATGGATCTTTCACCGGCGGTTACAAAGAGATAACCGTTTTTATCAAATGCCAGTCTTGAACCAAAATGCAGGTTGCTATTGAGCGCGGGGGTGGCCCGGAAAATAACGGTTACATTTTCTACCTTACCAGCGGCTTCATTCAGTGTTCCTTTTGCTACCGATGTAAGATTGCCGGGCGGATAATTTTCTGAGAAGCTCCAGTAGATCATTTTGTTGCTGGCAAATTTGGGATCGAAGGCCACGTCCAGCAAACCACCCTGGCCGGCAAAAGCCACTTCAGGAAAGCCCGTGATCTTCTTCACCAGTGCGCCATTTTTATCATGAATTTCCATGTAGCCCGGCTTAAAAGTAATCATCAGCCTGCCATCAGGCATGGGCACAATGGCAAACGGGAAACCCAGTTTGTCTGCAATCTTTTCTACTTTATAACGGGCAGCTGTTTTTATAGCGGTTATGCGTGTTTGCCCCGCAAAGGCCGGTTTATAATCACTATTGGGCGCCTTTGTCTCCACAGAAGGCA
This sequence comes from Chitinophagaceae bacterium, assembly GCA_035495345.1. GTDB lineage: Bacteria > Bacteroidota > Bacteroidia > Chitinophagales > Chitinophagaceae > JACMLD01. Next base: position 2,853 of record DATJGC010000066.1, read on the forward strand.
TCGTATCCCAAACGGGCTTGTCAACCGAAGAACAAACAATGCCCGTTGACCCGGACGTAGAAACAAACGCAATGATAACAGGGAGCAGGTAAAGACTTTTCAGGTGCATAATTGTAATTAATGTAATGAGGGTTGTTTGCTGCTCCGGCATTTAGTTTTATCAGTCAACGCCATGAGCAACAAAGCGACTGCAATGTACATAAAATGCGGTGAGATACCTGCGCCGCCCGCAGGTTAGCAGATCAGAAAGGAGACTTGCAGGAAGAAGCGATTGCACGAAAGTGATACAGGAAGCTCACACGCCAAATTGCCGGAGATGATGATCGGTATGTTTGTACGCCAGGTAGCCCAGTTGTTCCCTGGTCATTTTTCCAAAAAACGGGTGCACAAAATCTGCCATCGGAATGGAAGCGTGTTGTTGCACCATGGCCATCCATTTTTCTTTTTCCTCTTCCACGCTGCCACTGCCTGTTACTTCAAAGCCTGGCACCGTGCGTGCGTTTCTTGGCATAGGATCTTCATTCTTTAAAAATGAGCGCAGGGCAAGCGCCCCGAAAATTCTGCCCAGGAACATTCTTTTGTACTGCTGCCGGCCAAGTATCATTTCTTCCCAGAGCGTACAATGTTTCAGCATCTGGTACAGCGTCATAGAACCCCAGACGGCCACACTGTTATTGTTCAGCCGGCTGATTCTTGTCAATATAGCATCATTGGTAGCCTTATCAAATATTGTCTTCATATTGCAGTAAGTATAAAAAATGAGCGCACCGGCACCGAAGGTACGGGTGCAGGTGCGCTGGTATGGGGGGTGCGTACGACAAACAGGCGGCGATTTGCGTCTGTCTATCTTTATTTCATAACCGGTAGGCTAGTTGCCCGGCACAGATGGCTTTACAAAACGTATTCATCAAACTTCTTGCTATGGTACAGTAAGGGCACTGCTACCGCCGCAAGGCTGGCAAGAATAAGTACAATGCCTGATGAAAGCCAGCGGAATTGTATATTGACCGTGGCATTGTTGCTTCTGTCGAAACCCTGTATTTTCCATAGTAAGAATATGGCTACCAGTACCAGCAATGTACTATAGATTGCTTCGCCCTTTTTGAAAAAGCGGACAGACCAGTAATACAATGCGCCCACTACCAGGAAGGCGATATTGACTGCAAATATGAGCGTAGACACGTTAATCATGGAAGAAAAAGGAAAATTTGTTATGCCCACAAATGAAAGGTCGAAGATCATACACAGCAGTGTGCCGATGAGCCCGGCAAACACACAGGTCATGAAAGCGCGGTAAAACATTGTCTTTTGAAAATCTTTTTCCATAAAATCTTATTTATATAGTTATCAGAATTGTTTACAAAAATTCATTGCTGCATCATGGGCTGTTTTTAAAAGCCTGCAGTTTTTTTAACTGAAGGATGCGGATGCTCTTGCCTTTTACGCTGATGATCTTATCTGCTATCAGGGTACGCATAAACTTGAAGACCGTCTCATAGGTGGTGCCTGCATATGCAGCAATATCTTGTCGCGTTACCGTTACCGCATTATAACCTGCTTTGTTTACCCCGTACACCGCGTTTAATTCAAGCAGTGCATCGGCTATTCTTCCTTTTACTTCCATCAGGGCCAGGTTACGCATGCGCAATTCTCCTTTGTTCAGCTCTGCCGCATAAAATTGCAGTAGTTGCAGGGCAAAGCCATGTTCAGCCTGCAAGGTGGATTGAAGAAAAGCCCCGGGTATAAAACAGGCTACCGTGTCTTCCAGTGCGGTGGCACTCACGGGATAATGATCACCGCTACCCCATCCACGATGCCCTACAATATCACCTGTCTTCATAAACCGCACAATCAATTCTTTTTCTGCTGTCCAATGCTTATGCACTTTTACAGCGCCGCTATAGATAAAATAAAGTCCTTTCACCGGCTCGCCTTCTGCAAACAATGCTTCTCCCCTTTTAAAATGAAGCGATGTTTTTTTTATCGCAATTAATTCCTTCCAATCTGTGGTGCAATGGGTGCAGAGAAAACAACGGGTTAGGTTGCAGGTCGCTTTTTTCATGAAACAAGTTTACCCATTTTTATCCTCGTCTTTGTTAATATATTATTTGCAATACTTTTATTATTAATTTTACATAAATATACAAAATAATATTGCCAATGCAATATTCTATAGCAACACTATGTACAGAGCAGATGAAAGCATGCCGGTATCCCCGGCACTGGATCAATTGTATAAGCAGAACGGCAGCGTTAGAAAACTGGCCGTAAACAAACGCATTGTTTATTTAAGTGTGCAGGCGGTTATCAACGCAGTGGTTATTGGATTGCTGGCGAAGATGCTGGTGGCATTGATAATGCTCATCACTAATATCTCATTCTATGGGCGGTTCTCTTTCAGCGAAGCAAGTCCGGCCTTTAACCACCTGGGCTATGGAGTGCTGCTGGTACCTGTTATTGGCAGCCTGCTGGTGGGCGTGCTGGCGCGCTATGGTTCAAAAGCCATACGCGGACATGGCATACCGGAAGCCATGGAAAAGATCATCATGGACGATAGTAAAATACCACCCGCCATTACTTTTCTTAAACCCCTTTCTGCTGCTATATCAATTGGTACGGGCGGGCCTTTTGGCGCAGAAGGCCCCATCATTGCCACGGGTGGTGCCTTTGGATCTTTAACGGGGCAGGTAATGCATATATCCGCCGCAGAGCGAAAGATAATACTGGCAGCAGGCGCCTGCGCGGGCATGTCTGCTATCTTTGGCAGTCCGCTGGCAGCCATACTACTGGCCATTGAATTGTTGTTGTTTGAATTTTCTCCGCGGTCTATCATACCAGTGGCGCTTGCCTGTGCCACCGGCGCGGCCATGCACCTGTTGCTATTTGAAAGCAGGCCGGTATTTTTTACAGACAATATTCCATTGCCTTCAGTGCCCGGCCTTGCATTGTATACCTTGCTGGGCACATTTATCGGTGTTATTGCTGCCCTGCTGTCTAAATCTGTATACGCTGTGGAAGACCTGTTTGAAAAACTACCACTGCATTGGATGTGGTGGCCCGCCATTGGTGCCATAGCCGTGGGCGTAACCGGGTATTTTGCACCTTATACCATGGGCGTTGGCTATGATAATATCCAGCAATTGCTGACCGGTACTTTACCACTTACCATTGTATTATCACTTTGCTTTTTAAAATACATTTCATGGGTAATTGCGTTGGGCAGCGGCACTTCTGGCGGAACACTGGCGCCCATTTTTACCATCGGCGGCGCCTGCGGTGCGCTTATGGGTATTGGGCTACTGCATTTCTTTCCTTCGCTGCCCATCAATTTACCTACGGCCGCGCTGATAGGTATGGCAGCTATGTTTGCCGGGGCTTCGCGCGCCTTTCTTACATCTGTATTGTTTGCCCTTGAAACAACCGGGCAGCTCAATGGCCTGCTTCCATTGCTCGGTGCCTGCGGTGCCGCCTACCTTATATCGTTCTTCCTTATGAAGGGAAGCATTATGACCGAGAAAATAAGGCGCAGGGGTGTGCACACGCCCGATGCGTATGAACCAGATGTATTACAAACCACACAGGTAGCAACGCTGATGACGGCTGCTACCGGTAACGAAACGGACCATCCCTTTGTATTTGCTACTGATGATGCAGGGCTGGCCGCTGAAGTAATGGGAAGGCACCAGTGCGATACACTCACGGTGCTGGATAAACGCAGTAAACAACCCGTTGGTATAATTACCACCGCAGCCATCATCCATTTTTACAGCAGCCGTAAAAGGAAAGACCAGCAATACGCTTCGCCGGGGCGTACACGCAGACTGATGGTACGTGGCAGAAACCTGGTAAGAAAGAGAACCTGACGCTGCATAGCGTACAACTGTGCTGCACACGCGCACGCAACAATGCCGTAAACATTCCGTGCTTCGTTGCGCTCCTTATCCGGCATGCCGCTTGTTTAGCAATGGGCATGCATTTTTTTAACCCTGGCTACCCTGTTACTCTTATCAACCCTGTTCGTTTTTTACATCTCCGCCATTGGCGCTTCCCCTTCACTTGCTTTTTGTTCTTCTCATTGCTGTTACCGTTTACCATTCGCTGCCAGCAGCTTGAAACCGATCGGCCCGACCAGTCAGACGGTGCCAGCATTGTTGAAAAGCACAAGTGGCAGCTGGAATCATCTCTTTATTACACCGCGCTGGAGGGAGAGAAAAACGCTTTTATCTCTTCTACCCTGCTTCGGTATGGCGTTTCAAAAAAACTTGAGCTGCGCATGCTGGCAGAACAGGGTAAAAACCGTGATAATTTTATTGAGGGCACTGCGCATTCTCAATACCCGCTTGCTGTAAGTGCCAAGTGGGGCCTTGTACAAGATAAAAAAGGATGGCCCGATATCAGCGTTGTGGGCTACCTGCAATTGCCATTTACCAATGGAGATCAACCCCATTATTGGTCGCCCGCCCTGCTGCTCATTACCGAGAAAGAGTGGGGTCAGTTTACACTTACCAGCAATGTAGGCATCAAACAGGAGCCGTTTTCTACCGACTGGGACTGGCAAGCCACGGCAGACCTGAAATACGCGTTAGCGGAGCAATGGCAAATATTCGGTGAATATTTTTCGCAGTTTGGGAAGGAAGAACCCTTTCATAACGTTGACGCAGGTTTGCTTTTCTTCCCCAGTAAAAAATGGATGTTGTCTCTTTCAGGCGGAACCTCCCTCCGGCACATGCCCGGCAACCGCTTTGTAAATGCCGGTTTTGCGGTACAGCTGAACTAAATCGTGCTTTACCCTATAGCGCAATTGCCCGCCTGGCGAAACTCATTTTTATTTTTTTCGCGGCACGGGTTCTGTTATTATATTTTAGGCGTTATTTTGCTAGTAGGTTATCGTTTAACGCATTACGCATCGGTAAGGGCGTTTTTCCTTTTTAAAAAATAAAATCTTTCTGGCTGGTTACATTAGGTACACCAGCGCTTATCAATATATGAAAGCAGGTGAATTTTATTCTGATGAACAGCTGGTAGCCGCCCTAAGGGAGGAGCAGCACCTGAATAAGCCGATTCTTTTTCTTTATAACCAATACCTGCATCAAATCAGTTCTTTTCTTATTAATTACGGCGCCAGTGAGCAGGAAGCGCAGGACGTGTTCCAGGAAACGGTGGTAGCTTTTATAGATATTATAAAGCGAGACCGGTACAAACCGGAAGCAAAGCTGGCCACTTTTCTCACCGCCGTTGCAAAGAATATCTGGTTTAATGAGGTGAAGAAAAAAGAGCGCAGCCAGTTCAGGGAAAAAGAGTTTGAGAAGGGGCGAGCGCAGGTAGAAGCAGATATCAGCCAGCTGATGGGAGAACGTGAAATGAAGACAGCGCTGCGCAATTTGCTCTTGCAACTTGATGAGCGCTGCCGCAAAATACTGACGCTCTTTTATTATGAAGAGATGTCTATGAAAGAAATACTTCAGCACCTGCCGTATGAGAACGAACAGGTGGTAAGAAATAAAAAATCAAAATGCCTTCAGCATTTAACCGGGCTGGTAAAGAACCACCCGCTGATGGCACAAAGAACCAAGTATAAAAAGTAAAGAAAATGTCTAGCAGCAAAGAAGAAATATTAATTGATTACCTGGATAATAATCTCTCGCCTGAAGATCGCGAGAAGGTTGTAACCCTGTTACAAACGGACGAAGACGCGCAGCAGTCTTTGGATGCACTGCAATGGTCAGTGGCCGCTATCCGTGAGCAGGCGATAGTAGACCAGGTACAGCAAGTAAGGGCTTCTCTTGCCAGCAGCGCAAAGATTGTTGCATTGCCTGCTAACCGCAGTACCGGCATCGTTCGGTCTTTTACAAGAAACAGCATGAAGGTAGCAGCGATATTGTTTTTACTTGTTACTGCAGGCGGCATCATTAAATATTCCACCACTTCAAATACTTCTGTGTATATGGATAATTTCAGTTCTTTTGATATAGCCACTGCGCGCGGTAACAGCAGTGATGACGCGGTAGAACTGGCTTACCGTAAAAAAGATTGGAAAGCAGTGGAAGACATAGCTGCAGCAGCAAACGAAAAAACGGCAAAAAACGCTTTTCTTGCCGGTATGGCAGCGCTTGAATTAAAAGACTATAACCAGGCCATTGCTTCCTTCTCTGCAGTACTGCAGAAGAACAGCAGGGCTACTGAAGCCTATTACCAGGACGAAGCTGAATATTACCTGGCCATGAGTTACCTGGCTGCCAACCGTGGCGCCGCTGCATTGCCCATTCTCCAAAAAATAAGGGCCGATAAGGACCATATCTTCTATAAAAAAGCACGTGCTATCTCTGCGCTTGATCTGCAGGTGCTTAGCCTAAAGAATTAAATAGTTGGTTGTTAGTACCCGGAGCCCCGGACGGTAACGTCTCGGGGCTTTTTTGCGCGCAACTGCAACTAATTAATTAACAACATTTTAGCTGAGAAAATTTCTTTTAAAAACTGGTTACAATAGGTGCTCCAGCCTGTATTAATAAGTATACAGTTCATTGACAAGCCTGGCCTTACAAAATACCCTAAAAAATAGCGTCCGGGCGGTTACATTTTCTCCCTCAGTGTTGATTAATTACTGTAGCCGTTCTTTGAAAATACAGTCCTTCCAAATCCTTACAAAAACCAACATCCTTTTATCCTGAAAAACCCTTTCCAACGGTTACATTGTATGCTGCAGCGTTGATTAATGAATGAAGCAGCTGCCACCGGCGGAACCAATACCCTGAAAAACTTTTTTACATCCAATTCATGAAAACCTGTTCCAATTGTTACTTGAAAAACCAAAAATATCCAATCCCTGAAATGCCTGTTGATACCCTGAAAGTCTTTATCCATCTCATGAAAAAGCCATCGTTCAATGTACCTTTTGAGAAACCAACGTTTATCCAAATCCTGGAAAACCCCTTACCCAACGCCCTGAAAAAACCATAGAGATGCCACCAACAATTTTATCCGTCTTATGAAAACCAGTTATCCAATGATCGCTTAGAGAAACCATCCAACACAATCCTTTGAAAAATGCAAACCATCCTTATCATCCTGAAAAACCAGTAACAGCAATCCTATTCCATGAAATGCCTATGTTGACAGACCTCACGAATGCTTTATCCATCTTATGAAACACCGTTACGATTATCCATCCTATTGAACAAGCCGCTGGCCCTGTAAAAGCGCCCGCAAGTATCCTAATCTTATGAATGCCCTTGAGACCAACAGTTAAAAGTCGGCGTATCCTCATGAAAACTAGCTTTTCGCTATTATTGATGTATTATGGGTAGTTGTGAAAAGCGTCGACTTTTTTTCCTCTTTTTCCGGGTGAGCATGCCCGTTACTATACAAATGGCTGTTACAGCAGCTACCGGCCACCAGTAATTACTGCGTGGCCTTACTATTGGTGCCGTATTGCCGGTAAGAACAAGATTAGACCAGTAAGCCGGACTCTTATACAACGCATCACTGTTGAGATAATCGATTTTTGCTTTTTGCAGCGCTTTTGATTTTGTGTATCCCTGCGCCAGGTAGGTATGAAAGCTTTGCAGGATGGCCGCCGTAGCCTTGTCGTCTGCCTTCCACAAACTATTCACACTGGCGCCGCAACCGGCATACGCAAAGGCCCGGCCAAGGCTGATGACCCCCTCGTTATTTACAATGGCCCCATCGCCGGTTTCACAGGCACTTACTACCACCAGTTTACAGGCTTCCAGGTTTAAACCATAGATCTCTTTGAGATAGAGCCTGCTTTCTAAGGCTGTTGCTTTGCCAGGATAGAAGGCAATAAAGCTGCCGCCTGCATTCTCTGCATTTGCTACGGCATGGGTGGCCAGGTGAATGACGCTAAAACGACTGGCCTCTTGTAAAAAAATTTCTTTGGTGGCTTTGTCAGCCGTATAGGCAGTACCTTTTAACAAGGCAATCTCGCTGGCAGAAGCGGGTAATATTGGGAATGCCCCAGCTCTTGGTTGGCCATCAGCGGGCAGGGCAGTAAACGGGGCAAGTGAAAGAATGGCCGGCATCTCGGCAGATAGTGCTTCCGTTGGAGGATGCAGCATAAAACGCGCAGACAACTGGTAACTGATGGTAGTGGTTTCCAGCAAAGTTTTACCGGTATTGCCATCGGGCAATGATTCAAAGGGCAAGAGGTTGAAAGGCCCGTCTGGTATGATGATCCATTCAGTGGCTGCTGGTGCCAACGCCTGCATGGGTTGTATCAGTTGCTGGTAAAGAGAAGCGCCCAGTGTGGGGGCCCAGAATTTTTTTCCATTGCCGGCAGTCTTAAGCGCGGTTATCCATGCCAGTGCTTTTTGTTGTAAGGCGGCTACGCTGTCAATGGCGGTATACCTGCAGCCTGCGCGCGTAAAGGAAAACAGGTGCAGTTGACCGTTAGCAATATACAGGCTGAACAGGGCCTGGTCTGCAGCCAGCTGCCGGCTAATTTGGGCGGGCGCCTGAAAATCCTCTTCATACTTTAGTTTGTAGTAGTGGCTGTTCTGCTCCATGCTTTTCTGCAATTGCGATAACTGCACTTCATAGGCCGACTTCTCCCTTGCCAGTTGTTCAAGTTGCCGGGTATCGGTGGTTTGTTCGCTTTTTATATCAATGCGCGCCAGTGCAAACTTTATATTTTTTTCTGCCTGTACAAAGGAGGCATCCAGGCCATGGGTGGCATTACTGCTGTTCTGCCGGAGGTTGGCCGCCATGATGGAGGCTTTATTCTTTTCGCTGATCATAAACGCCTTTTCAAGATAGCCCCCTGCGGGATGCAGTCGGTGGAGTGACAGGCAAACCGCCAGCGCCTGGCCATACAGCTCTTCGCTTTGTTTTTTGAGAAAGAGTTTGGCATCATCCGTATCATAGCTTTTTTCAATAAACGCGAGCAGCGTGATGGCTGCATTGTAAGCATTGAGCGATGCCTGCAGGTAACGGTCACCCGTAGTTGTTTTTTGCCACTGCTCAAATAACCTGGCCTTTTTATACAGCGCTTCAAATAAACGGTAATAGGTATAACTGCCGCTAAAACTGGCGGGGTTACTGAAGATGTCTGTATTAGTAAAGTTGCCTGAGAAAATGATGATGGATTGTTGCAATGTTTGCAAGGCGGCCTGGTACTGTTGCCGGTCTGCCAGCAGGTCTGCGCGGTAGAGCTGGTTTATGCCTACGTCAAGCAAATTAACAGCCTCCTTTTTACCGGCTTCGTTCAATTTGTTTAACATCCTTTCGGCCTCGGCGGTATTGTGTAACGCGTAAAAGCATCGCGCCAGCTCATTGTATACGCCTGGCATAGCGGCGGCATCTATCTTATGAAAACATTGCAGGGCTTTGTCAAATTGTTGCGTGGCCAGGTAGGCCTTGCCCATATTCATCCATATACCGTTGTAAATATATCCTGCGGGTATTTCTTCTTTAATAATTTGCTGGTAGAAGGCCAGCGAAGCTTTGTACTGCCCAAGCTTGTAATATGCGGCTGCAATATTTGCCTGCAGGCCAAGGGCAAAGACAGCATCAAAAGGTTGATGGCTTTTTACAAATTCAACGGCCTGCGTAAAATAATTCCTGCTTTGGAGGTAGTTGCCATTAACGTAATGCAGGGCACCCAGCGTATTATACAATCGTTCAATCTCCGGCAGGCGGGGATAGCGTTTTACCAACGCCTCCGCTTTTATGAGGTAGTAATTGGCGGAGTCGAAATTGTTGAGGTTAAAATAATTGGTACCGGCATATACAAAAGGTTTAAACAAGAGTGAATCGCCTGATGTACCATTTTTCTGCTGTACACTGGCTGCCTGCAGGTAGGCCGTTTTTGCTTCTGCATTTTTATTGAGTACATCCAGCAGGATGCCTTTTTTAAGATAACATTGAAACAAAAGGCTGTCCTGCAATTTGCCGGGCTTCTCTTGCAAGCGGCGGATGACTTCTTCAAAGCCAGCAAGCGCAAGGCTATCCGTAACGGTTGTGGGGTGAGCGCTGTTAAAGAATTGATCAGCGCGATGATATATACTAATGGGTTGTTCCGGCGATTTGCCAGGGTACACATACAGGCAAACAACCAGCAGCAGGCAGGCAGGCAGTTGCAGTAGTAGTTTACCCGGCATGTTCAGGGAAAGTTTAGGGATTGAGCGTAAAAGTTCAATCCTGTAAACGGCCGGTGATTTTCAGTTATTGTTCCCTGCTTATAAAGAAAAACGTGTTACAATGATAATGGGTGGACGGGGATTTCCGCCCAGCAGGCTTTGGCTGCCGAAGCCCGGCACATTTACGAGCAGCTGGCCGCCCAGTATTTTGCCGGTTTTTGTATTCACTGCGTTCAAAAGATCAGCCGGCACATCTGATTGCTGGTTATAATAGACAAATGTGATGGATATTTTCTGTGGCGCCATGCTGCTTTTATCGTTCAGCTTATAGTACATGGTAGTGGTAACCGTTGTGCAATTGAGCGGAAGCAAACCAAATGCACGGGTAGCCGTGTTTTTAAGATCTATAATACCGCGATGGTGATCAATAACAATGTTTTGGTTGGCGGCCTGTCCATTGATATCAAACTCGCAGGTATTGCCGCCGGGGCCACCGCTGGGGTCGCACACGGAGCGGATATTGGGGTTAGCATCAAAATAAGGCATGGCATAACGCTGGTTCTTATCTAATGCATACAGGCTATCTGTATAGGAAACGCCTGCCAGCACCAGGTTCTGCATACAGGTATCGGTGCTTCCTTTTTTTACAAAGCCGATATTGTAGCGGAGTCCGCCTTCGCTGCGGGTAATATTGATAGCGCCGGTATTTTTATCGATCACCATGCCCGCGGGCCACGCAAAATAAGTACCGCTGTCTGGGTGGTTGATGGGGGCAATGATATAATCGTTGGGTGATGGTTGCAGGTAAAAAATACTGTCTCCATAGTCAGGCGCGCCGGGACAGCGCATGGCAAAATTGATGGGATAGGGAATTCCGGGCAAAGAGTCTGTGCGCGATGGCGGATTAGGGTCTGTTCCGGTAGCCGGCCCCTGGCTATCAATTCCTTTTTTGCAGGCAGTGACACAACTAATCAATAAAAGCGCCAGCAGTACTGGAGCAAGGGTCTTGTTTTTCATGGGTTGGGTTATAGCACCGTACAAAATAATACTTAATACTGGTATTCGCAAGCCTGCTCCTACACCTGTGTTTTGCATACC
>DATJGC010000067.1:0-13527 GCA_035495345.1 Chitinophagaceae bacterium
GGCCATGGGAGATTTGCTGGAAGGCGGCGATGATACAGATGATGATGTAATGAAGGATTCTCTGCGCAGCGAAATCCGCCGCGTGCTGAAATCACTCAGTCCCCGCGAAGCGGAAATTGTAAACGCCTATTTTGGTCTTGACGGAGAAAATGGTGTTACCATTGAGCAGATCGGCCAGAAGTATGACCTTACCAAAGAACGCATCCGCCAGATTAAAGAAAGGGCCATCAAACGCCTGCAGAAAGCCCGTTACAGCAACGCGCTGAAAGCCTACCTAGGATAAACAATTAGCAAAGCATATTTTAATGCCTCCCTTGCGGAGGCATTTTTTTTGTGTCGATGCCGTTTCCCGGCGGCCCATCAGCGAATGGTGGCCGCCTGGCCGAAAATCAGCGATGCCCCTACCAGCTTTCCCCTTTACTACCTAATTTTGCTGCATGAAGCAACGGATATGGGTATTGGCACTGGCACTGGCTTTTTGTTCCTGCGAAAAGGCCATCGATTTTAAGCTGGATCAAACACAGCCCTCGCTGGTAGTGGAAGCCACCATTGAAAACGGGCAGCCGCCGCTGGTGATCCTCTCCTCCAGCTTTGCCTATTTCAGCACCATCTCTGCAGACATACTGGCCAATTCTTTTGTACACAACGCGGTAATCACCGTCTCCAACGGCGTAAAAACGCACCAGCTCAAAGAATACTTCTTTACTACCGCCGCTAACCTGAAAGTGTATTACTACAGCATTGATTCGGCCAACCTCGCTTCTGCGTTCCTGGGCAACTTTAATGGTTCTTACAGCATGACGATACAGGTAAACGGCAAAACCTACACCGCCGTTACCAGCATACCCAACCTGGCCAAAAAGATTGATTCTATCTGGTGGAAGAAAGCGCCCGATAACCCCGATACCAGCAAAGTTGTGCTGGTGGCACGCGCCACAGACCCGCCGGGTTATGGCAACTATATCCGCTATTTTACAAAGGTGAACAGCGATCCTTTCTTTCCCGGGTTGAATTCTGTTTTTGACGACCAGATAGTAGACGGTAAAACCTATACGCTTGATGTAGAGCGGGGCGTAAACCGCAATGAAGACCTTGACCGCGAAAATTATTCTTTCTTCAATCGCGGCGATACCATTACACTCAAATTTACCAATATAGACAAGGCCAGCTATGATTTCTGGAGAACCATGGAATACAGCTATGGCAGTATTGGCAATCCCTTCTCATCGCCCACCAAGGTGCTCAGCAATGTAAACGGCGCACTGGGTTATTTTGGCGGTTACGCTGCCCAGTACAAAACCATCATTGTTCCCAAATAACCAACCTTAACCGGGTAAGCGTGTGTAGGTATACCAGACTTCAATCTTTCCTTCATTGCCAATGGCAAAGCGTTTTGGATAACTGGCGCTGAGGAGCAGCCCCTTACTGTCGAATGTGTTTTGAAAAGTAGCATTCACATGTTCCAGCACCGCCGGGTTGGGCGGGTAGCTATGAAATAATTCACCGGTTTTGAGCGCAGGCCCGCCGTAAGTAGGAGAACCGAGGTTCAGGGCATTGGCAAAGCCGGAGGCAAACTCGCTGATGCTAAACCAGTACAGGTTCTTATAGATGTACATGAAGGTCTTCCTGATCTCTGTTCTGTTTCCCTCCCGCGTATATATGGTGCTGTCTCTTGCATAATCCGTAACCGGCGATACCTGCGAGAACCGATAGGCAAAATTGAGCACCTGCCTTGATAAAAAACCGGCATTATCATAATAAGAGCGAATATCGGTGGTGTCTTCAAACTGGTTCTCACGCCGTTTGAATACCGTGTAGTACAATGTCTCCTGCAGCAGCTGGTTACTGCCATCAAAACGATAGCGGGTAATCTGCGGTCTGGTATCAGTGTTAGAAAGAAAGGCGCCCGTAGTATCATACATCACAATGGTCTTCTGCCCGTTTTGTACAGTAGTGCTGAGCTGGCAGTAAACAGTTCTGTTTAGCCACTGATGCTGTATGGCGGCCAGTTCAAGCTCACCCTGCGCATTGTAGGTAAAATCAATGGCGCTGGCAGGTTGTTCCAATGAGCTTGAAGTAAACCGAGAGAGCCGGTCCTTGCTATCGTAGATAAACCTTTCCGTCCAGCTGCTGGTACCACCCGGCACCGCCGCGCCTGAATCTGTTATGTCTACAATGGTCTGGTGTAGTGTCTTATCATAAGTAAATACCTGCCGCTGCTGGTGATCAAAAGCATCCGAAGCATCATAATAGACTATTCTTGCGGTCTTTACCAGCAGGAGTGAGTCTGCCGGTGTGCGGTTTTCCGTGGAATACTCTTTCTTGCAGGAGCTACAATATTGAAGTAATCCGAACAAAAAAATAAATGCACAAAGTTTTCGCATGGGTCTAATTTGTCGGTAAGTGAACTACTAAATTAAAAAATTGTTTGTTTATTTGCCGTCACGCAAAAAAGGAGGTTTTTTAGATTATGGCTACACCTGAGAAAATACATTGTCTTATCATAGGATCCGGGCCCGCCGGCTATACGGCCGCAATTTATGCTGCCCGTGCAAATATGAAACCAGTATTGTACCAGGGTATTCAGCCAGGGGGGCAATTAACCATTACCACCGAAGTAGAGAACTACCCCGGGTACGCAGATGGTGTTCAGGGGCCCGATATGATGGTTCATTTTGAAAAACAAGCCGTGCGTATGGGGGCTGATATCCGCTTTGGACTGGCTACCAAGGTAGACTTTTCCAAACAACCGTATAAAGTCTGGATAGACGAAGAAAAAGAACTGGAGGCAGATGCCGTGCTCATAGCTACGGGGGCTTCGGCCAAATGGTTGGGCCTGGAAAGCGAACAACGCCTCAATGGTTCCGGCGTCAGCGCCTGTGCCGTTTGTGATGGCACCTTTTTTAAGGGCAGGGAAGTAGCCATTGTGGGGGCGGGTGATACCGCCTGCGAGGAAGCCCTCTATCTTTCCAAACTCTGCAGTACCGTGCACATGATTGTCAGAAAAGGCGAAGATGGCATGAAGGCCTCTAAAGTGATGCAGGACAGGGTAAAAGCCACGCCCAATATCAAAGTATACTGGAACAGCGAAACCGAAGAAATCATCGGCCAGTTTAAAACCGAAGCCGTGCGCATCCGCAACAACGTAAGCGGAGAGCGGTTAACCATTCCTGTTAGTGGCTTCTTTGTGGCCATAGGGCATGAACCCAATTCGGCCATATTTAAAGACTTTCTTGAAATGGATGAAGCCGGTTACATCAAAACCATTCCCGGCACCACCAAAACAAATATTGAAGGCGTATTTGCCGCCGGTGATGTACAGGATAAAATTTACCGCCAGGCCGTAACCGCTGCGGGCAGTGGCTGTATGGCGGCGCTGGATGCAGAACGTTACCTTTCTGCCAAAGAACATGCTGCAACAGTCTGAACACAACGGCTGCTGATGGCAGAACCGCAATAAATCTTTTTGCTATGCTTACGGTTCACCTTAACAACCTTCGCTTCTTTGCCCGCCATGGTGTGTATGAAGGAGAACCGGAAGTGGGCGGCCCTTTTGAGGTAAGCCTGCAGGTGCAGTATGATGAGAAAAAGATTAAGTTCGACCGGCTCAGCAATATTCTGAATTACGAAGAACTCTATAATATTGTTAAAACGCGGATGGCATTGCCCACACTGCTGCTGGAAGAAGTGGCAGAGAGCATTATTCTCGCTATCAGGCATGATTATTCCTTTGTTCTGGAAGTAAGTATTTCTATCTTTAAGCTGGAACCGCCCATTCCGCACTTCGAGGGCAAAGTTGGTGTTACATTACATAAGAAATTTGACCATTCGTGAAAAAAATTCTCGGCAGTTTACTTCTTTTACTGGTATTTTTTTATTGCGGCGCACAGGATGTTGCCAGCCTGCAGAAAGAGGCAGAGCGGCTGGAGCCCAGCAGCGAGGAAAGTGCTTTTGTAAAATACCAGGAAATATTAAAGCTGCAGCCTACCAACATCAACGCACTTTGCAAAAGCAGTGAGTTGTGCAGTTCTATTGGCAGAAGAAGGGATACCAAGGAACAGAAGATGGTATATTTTAAAGCCGCGCAGAAATTTGCGCAACAGGCCTTAACTGTAAACCCTGCAAGCTCTGAAGCCAATTTTGTAATGTCTATCGCCATGGGCAGAATGGCACTGATACTGGGTGGCAAAGAAAAAATAGCCGCGGTAGACCAGATAAAAAAATATGCTGAGCAGTCCATCAAATGTGATCCCAATAATTACAAACCATACCATGTACTGGGCAGGTGGCATTATGAAGTAAGTGATCTCAGCGGCTTTGAACGTGGCATGGCCAAATTATTCTACGGAGCCATACCGCCGGCTTCATTAAAAGAAGCCATTTATAATTACGAAAAATCAAGATCGCTGGTGCCCGACCTTAAAGTAAATTACCTTGAGCTGGCCAAGTGTTATCATCGCAATGATGAAAACAAAAAAGCAATTGAGATGCTGAACAAAGCCATCAGCATGCCCAATAAAATACAGGATGATATACGTGTAAGAGATGATGCCAAGCTGCTCCTGCAAAAATGGAACTAGGCTAAATCACCTTGCCCTTCCATCGCCCGCTTCGCAGGTAAATGATAGACATGGTAAACATTGCGCCCCAGTAGAGCCACTCGCTCGTCCAACCAATGGCCACAGAAAGTTGTAAGCGTTCCAGCACGGTCCATACAAAGCAGCAATACCGCAGAATGGTGACCAGTTCAATAAAAAAACTCACCCTTGTATTGCCGGTGCCCGTAACCGCATTTACGCAGACGGTAGAAAAAGACATGATCACCAGTGCAGAAGACACAATTCTTAAGACGGGGATGGCGTGGTTTACCCAGTCTGTGTTTTGTCCGTAGACAGATAAATACAAATAAGGAAACAGGTTCAGCAGCAGGCAAACCAGCAGCGCAATACCCGTGCTCACTTTCACAATCTTACCAATAAGTTCCATCACCCGGTGCTGCAGCCCCTGGCCGATGATATTGCTCACCATACTGCTGCAGGTGGCTGCCAGTGCCCAGGAGAACATACCAAACAATCCAAAGATATTCCGCATGGCATTGCTGATGGAGAGATCCCGTTCTCCATGGTGTTCAATAAGAATATAGAAGAACTCCCAGCTAATAATACTGATGGCATTCTGAAAGATCAGCGGACCGGATTGCCGAAGTATTGCGCCGGCCACCGCAGGTTCATACGCAAAATTGCTGAACAATGAAAACCTTTTACCAATCCCTTTATAATGAATCACCGCAAATACAACCGCCATGCCCAGGAACTCTGCAATGATAGATGCCACGGCAGCACCATTGAAACCCATTGCAGGAAAACCGAAATGACCAAATATCAGGCTGTAATCAAAAAAAATATTTGAAATAGCTTCAGCCAGTGTACCCGCCACCAGGTATTTGCTCTGGTTGGTGCCTACCAGTAAGGCATTGCGCATCTGGTATATATACAAAAACGGCAAACCCCAGATACGGATTTTTAAAAACGAAATGGATTGTTGTAACAGGGCAGGGTCATGGATACTAAATTGCAACACCCAGGGAGAAACGGTATATGTTATAATAATACCCAGCAGCGCAATAAACATGGAAATGCCAACACCATGAATAAACAATTTACCAATGGCATCGGGTTTGTTTTCGCCCGCCCTTCTTGAGATAAGCGCCTGCAGTCCATTGTTTAAACCAAAGCCAATGGCAGCAAAGATCAGGTAATAAACACCCGTTATTGCGGCGGCGGCCAGTGCCTGCTCACTTAACCTGCCTAAAAAAATATTATTGGTAATATAATTTAGCTGGGGTACCAGTATGGCCAGGCTGATAGGCAATGCAATAGCCATTATCTGTCGATAACTGATCTGTACCTGTAAATTATTATGAACAGCTTGTGTACCCATCTTTTAAAATGGTTGCAAACCTAGCAAATTATATGCTGAAAGCAGGCGCATGCCTTATTATCACTGGGTAAAAAGCACTATTTTGCAACACTTTTTATATGGCTAAGATCCTGTTTGATATTACGGCAGCACATGAACCCGCAGACTGGCAGCAAAGCCAGGTGCTGGTAGAAGTGAGTGGCCAGGTATTTTCTTACGCAGCGGTAACAGCGGATAAGCGACTGCTGCAGCTAAGAACCTATGAGCTGGAAACAGCCCTGCCGCGCGATCTTGCCCCTGAAGTAAGCAGCATTCTGGCGGCCGATGAATACCTGCAAAACACCGCCGCAGCATTTACGGTGGTATACAATTTCCCGGAGAGCCAGTTGGTGCCCCAGGAGTATTTTACAGAGGCCATTGGCCATGATTTTATGTCTCTTTTTCACGGAGACCTGCACAAGGGCATTGTACTTACAGAAAAAGTAGCCGGCAGTACGCAATACAATGTTTTTCGCATACCCGCCGAAGTGCATCATGTGCTGGCCACCCACTTTGTACAAGGCAAACACTGGCACTATTACAGTCTATGGCTGCAACATTGTGCCAATACAGAACAGCAAGACAGCATGGCGGTAATCTTTTATCCAAAGCGTATGCTGGTGACCGTTATGAAGAACCAGCAACTGTTATTGCTGCAGAGTTTCAACTATGAGGCCGCAGAAGATGTGGGCTATCACCTGCTGAATATCTGCGGACAGCTGGGCCTTTCGCCGCAAGACATACCCTTAATGCTTTCGGGCATGATTGACCATGGCTCTGCCCTGCACACGGAGATCTTTAAATACTTCGGGCAGGTTAACCTTGATAGTCATTTGCCCGCGCAACCTGCCTTGCAGGAGTATCCCGGCCATTTTTTCTCACCCCTGATGAAACTTGCCACATGCGTATCATAGGAGGCTCCATGGGCGGAAGAAGGGTGCACCCGCCCGCACAAATGCCCCACACGCGCCCCACCACAGATATTGCCAAGGAAGGGTTGTTTAATGTGCTGGAGAATAATATGGAGCTGGAAGGCATTACAACGCTCGATCTCTTTGGTGGTACCGGCAGCATCAGCTATGAGCTGGCCTCGCGCGGCGCAGCCAATATTACCATTGTAGAGAAAGATGAGAAGATGCATGCCTTCATCACCCAAAATATTGCTGCATTAAAAATTGAGCACTGCCGCGTGGTAAAATCAGATGTGTTCAGGTTTATAGAACAATGTACAGACCAGTTCAATTTTATCTTTGCCGGTCCGCCCTATGCACTGGCCACCATTGATACACTACCGGTTTTAATAGCAGAAAAAAATTTGTTGCTGCCGGGTGGCTGGTTTGTATTAGAGCATACACCGCGCAACAACTATGAAAAGTATGCGCTGTACAAGACCTCCCGCCATTACGGCACCACTATATTTTCCATTTTTGTAAATAGCCAGTAGTACATGAAACCGCTTTTTATCACAGGCATTGGTACCGGTATTGGCAAGTCGTTAGTGTCTGCCATCCTTGTGCAGGCGCTGGAAGCGGAATACTGGAAGCCGGTGCAGGCTGGCCTGGCAGATGGTACGGATACCGCTTTTGTACAGCAATACAGCAACATTGCATCACAACAACACAAAGAAACTTATAGGCTCCAACTGCCGGCTTCGCCACATATTGCGGCCAGGGCAGAAGGCCTGCGCATCAGTCTTGATACCATTGCAGCAGATTACCAGGCTATCATGGCAAACGCATCGCGCAGCCATTACCTGGTCATTGAGGGCGCGGGCGGACTTATGGTGCCGCTGAATGAAAATGAATTTGTCATTGATCTTATAAAGAAACTGCAGGCACGGGTAGTATTGGTGAGCCGGAATTATCTTGGCAGCATCAATCATTCACTGTTAACCGCTGCGGCCTGCAAAGCCAATGGCATTGATGTGGCAGGCTGGGTATTTAATGATCAGTATATGCAGTACGAGCAGGAAATTGCGGAATGGACCGGCTACCCGGTGCTGGCCAGTATTCCATTGCTACAGCCTCTCAGCAGCGCTGCCATCCGGGAGCAGGCCATGCGCATTAAGCAAAATCTATTGAAATACCTGTAGCATGACAAAGGCAGCCCTGCGCACAGTGTACAAAGAAAAACGGCTGGCATTGCCTGAAAAGGATCGGCTGCGGCTGGATGATCTGCTGCTGATAAAATTTCAACAGCTCCCCCTCAGTTATGATGTACAGGTATTGCTAAGCTACTGGCCGCTAAGTAAAGAAGCAGAGATAGATACATTTCTCCTCACAGACTACCTGCAGTTTCGTTTGCCCCATTTACAGGTGGCCTACCCCGTTACAAACATTGACGAGCTAAGCTTTCAGGCGGTAATTGTAAATGATGACACTGAATTTGCACTCAACAAATATGGTATTGCAGAGCCGGTGGAGGGCATGGCCATTACACCAGCGGAGATAGACATGGTATTTGTGCCGCTGCTGGCGTTTGATACAAAAGGCTATCGTGTGGGTTATGGCAAAGGATTTTACGACCGCTACTTAAAAGATTGCCGGAACGATTGCGAGAAGATTGGCTTCTCGTATTTTGCACCCGTGGAGGGCATCAGTGACATCAATCAATTTGATGTACCTTTAACAACAGGCGTAACACCTGAGCACCTGTATGAATTTTAACTTTCCGCTGTTAAAGCCGATACGCATTTTATTGTTTCCTTTTTCGCTATTGTACTTCGCGCTTATTTACCTGCGCAACCGCTTATATGATAAAGGCATATTTAAATCTGCCAGCTTCAACCTGCCCTTGATTTGCGTTGGCAATATTGCGACCGGCGGCACCGGTAAATCTCCCATGACAGAATACCTGGTGCGCGAACTGAAAAGCCATTTTACGGTGGCCACGCTGAGCAGGGGCTACAAGAGAAAAACCAGTGGTTATGCCCTTGCCAACCCCAACAGCAATGCGCTTGAAATAGGCGATGAGCCCATGCAGTTTCACCTTAAATTTCCGGATGTGGCCATTGCTGTGGGCGAAGAAAGGCTGGAGGCCATTCCGCAGTTGCTGCACGACCGGCCGGATACGCAGGCCATTATACTGGACGATGCCTTTCAGCACCGCGCCGTAAAAGCGGGAATGAATATTGTGCTGACCGACTGCAATAACCTCTACACGCGCGACTGGTACCTGCCTACCGGCGATCTGCGCGATGAAAAAAACAGCGTTAAAAGAGCGCAAATCATCATTGTTACCAAATGCCGGCCAGATCTTTCCGTTGCGGAAAAAGAAGCCATTACGCATGAACTTGAACCTTTGCCCGGCCAGGCTGTTTTCTTTACCAGCATCCGCTATGGAAAGCCCTACCATATCACCAGCCACCAAACCGTGCAGGTGAATGCAGATACAGAAGTATTGCTGGTAACCGGTATTGCCAACCCTGCGCCGCTAAAAAGCCTGCTGGCAGAAAGGTCTAAAACCTATTTTGAAATGGCCTATAACGATCATCATATTTTTACCATTGATGATCTGAGAGACATAAAAAAAAGATTTGCCTCCCTGCAGGCAGAACAAAAAATTATATTAACCACCGAAAAAGATGCCGTAAGGCTGGTAAAATTTGAACAGGCACTGGATGATATGCCCCTGTACGTGGTACCCATTGAACTGGAGTTTCTCTTTAATGACGCGCCCCGCTTCAACGGATTAATTGGTACATTTATAAAAGACTTTAAACAAACCGCATGATAAAAACGAACTTTCATCATGCAGTCATATGGCAACAATAGCGGTAGTAAACAAGTGGCGGGTGCTTGTAACATCAGATACCCTACCGGCCTGTGAACACAACAAATAATAAACATGGCTAAGAAAACAGATAAGAAAAAGAAAAAAACAAACTCATTTGAATCTACATACAAAGGAAGGCTGGATGTAACACGTTCAGGAATGGGTTACGTGATAGTGGAAAAACTGGATACGGATATCATTGTTCGTCCCAATGGCTTTAACACCGCCCTGCACGGAGATACCGTTCGTGTACGCATCACCGGGGATCAGAATAAAAGCGGCCGCAAACAGGGAGAAGTAGTGGAAGTGGTAGAAAGAAAACAAACTTCGTTTATAGGCAAGCTGGATGTGAGCCAGAACTTTGCCTTCTTTATGGCCGAAACCGATAAACCCATGCCGGATATCTATATACCGCTGGATAAACTCAATGGCGCAAAAGATGGTGATAAAGTAGTGGTGCAACTGGTGAATTGGGAGAAAAACAAGAAACCCAGCGGCATGGTAGTAGAAATAATGGACGCCGGCAATGTGAACGACCAGGCCATGAAAGAAATCATCATGGAAAACGGTTTCCCCATCAGTTTTAGTGAAGATGTGCTGGAAGCCGCTGAACGTTTGCCGGAGACCTTATCCGCTGCAGAAATTGAAAAACGAAAAGATGTACGCGGCATACTCACGTTTACCATTGACCCCGCAGATGCAAAAGACTTTGATGATGCCATTTCTTTCAGGGTATTGAAAGACGGCAACTATGAAATAGGCGTGCATATTGCCGATGTTAGCTATTATGTAGAGCCAGAAACTGAATTGGATAAATCTGCCTATGAACGTGCTACTTCGGTTTACCTGCCAGACCGCGTAAACCCCATGCTGCCGGAACGTATCTCCAATGAGTTGTGCAGCCTTCGCCCTAACGAAGATAAATTTACCTTCTCCGCCATCTTTGAAATTACACCCAAGGCAGAAGTAAAAGATTACTGGCTGGGTAAAACCGTGATTCATTCAGACAAACGTTTTGCCTATGAAGATGTGCAGCAGATCATAGACAGTGGCGAAGGTGAACTGAAAGACGAAATACTGATACTGAACAACCTGGCACAGCGTTTTCGCAAACAGCGTTTTAAAAAAGGCGCCATCAATTTTTCCAGCCAGGAAGTAAGGTTTAAGCTCGATGAAACCGGTAAGCCCATTGGCATTGTGGTAAAAGAAAGCAAGGAGTCTCACCAGCTGATTGAAGAATTTATGTTGCTGGCCAACCGCACCGTGGCAGAACATGTATCCAAAATAAAGATCAACAAGAAGCCGCTGCCATTTCCTTACCGTATACACGCAACGCCCGATGAAGAAAAGCTTACGCCCTTTGTAGAGTTTGCAAAAAAATACGGGCATAAGTTTGATACCAAGACACCTGAAGGCATTGCTGCTTCCTTTAACCAGATGCTGGCAGACATTGAAGGCAAACCAGAACAGCATGTACTGCAACAGCTGGGTATCCGCACCATGGCCAAGGCCATTTATACGGCGGAAAATATTGGTCACTACGGGCTGGGTTTTACCAACTATACCCATTTTACCTCACCCATCCGCCGGTATCCTGATGTAATGGTGCACCGCATCCTGGAAGAGTTGCTGAATGATGAAATTGTGCTGGATAAAAAGATGGAGAGCAAATGCCGCCATTGCAGTGAACGTGAGCGTGCTGCCATGGAAGCAGAAAGAGCAGCAAATAAATACAAGCAGGTAGAATTTATGCAGGATAAAATTGGCGAAACCTTCGACGGCGTTATCAGCGGCGTATCTTCTTTTGGCTTTTGGGTAGAAACCGTAGAACATAAATGCGAAGGACTGGTAAGCATCAATGGCCTGTTTGATTATGACGACTTCCGCTACATTGAAACCGATTATTGCCTCACCGGCCGTCGCAGCGGACGCACTTTCCGCATGGGCGATAAAGTAACCATCAGGCTGGTTTCTGCAAACCTGGGCAGGCGCCAGCTGGATTATGAATGGCTGCCTGCGCCGCCCGCCGCGGGAGAAGAAGACAACAGCAAGACAAGAAAAAAGAAAAAAGTGTAGCAGCCGCCGGCACTGCCTGTTCATGCAAACCTATCTACCATACCGAAACTAAAAACTGAAGCGGCTGCACCTGTTGGTGCGGTACCACTTCACCGTCATCATTATGCATTCATTTGAAGAGCTGTCTGAGCTGTTTAAAAAGAAATTTGAGATAGCGCATTTTCCGAAAACGCCCGCCACCCTGTACGAGCCCAATAATTATTTTCTTACCATTGGTGGCAAGCGGGTACGCCCCGTAATGTGCCTCATGGGTTCAGAACTGTTTGGAGAAATTACTGCAGACAGTTACCACGTGGCCACGGCTATTGAGCTCTTCCACAACTTTACCCTTATTCATGATGATATTATGGATAAGGCGCCGCTACGGCGCGGCATGCAAACAGTGCATGAAAAATATGATGCATCCACCGCACTGCTGGCAGGCGATGTTATGCTGGTACGTGCGTATGATTACCTTAACAATATCAGTACCGGTGTAATACACCGCATATTGCACCTCTTTAATAAAACCGCCAAGGAAGTTTGTGAAGGCCAGCAGTTAGACATGGATTTTGAAAAGCTGGAAGAGGTTACCATGGAACAATACCTTCACATGATTGAGCTAAAGACCTCAGTATCCCTAGCGGCCAGCCTGCAATCAGGCGCCATTCTGGGCGGCGCAGGAGAGGGCAACCAAACCCACCTGTATGAGTTTGGTCGTAACCTGGGCATTGCCTTCCAGGTGCAGGATGATTACCTGGATGCATTTGGAGACCCTGAAAAATTTGGTAAGAAAGTAGGCGGCGATATCATTGCCAATAAAAAAACCTTCCTGATGATCCATGCGCTGGAAGTAGCCAGTCCTGTGCAGAAAAAACAATTGCTGCAGCTGATGAAGGAAAACAAGCCGGATAAAGTAGCACAGGTGCTGCAAATCTTTAGTGATTGCGGCGTAGATAAATGGGCGGTAGATCTGAAAGAACGTTTTACCAGCATTGCCTACCAGCACCTGGAAGATATAGCGGTGATGGCTGCACGAAAAGAACCGTTGCGGCAGCTGGCGGCCTTTTTAGTGAAGCGGCAATACTAGCTATTATAGATTGCGGGGGTTCTTCCAACGCTTGGCCAGTCGCTCCAGGGTACCGCTGATACGTTCTGCACGGGTTGCTTCCCTGCGGGCAGTTACAATCCACTCCACATATTCCTTGCGGTTGGTGTAAGACAGGCTGTCAAAAAAAGCGGCCGACGCGGGCAATTTTTTTAGTGCAGCCGCCAGGTCTTCGGGCAACTTTACCGTTTTGCTGGCGGCATCAATATAGGCAAGCAGGGGGTTTTCTTTTGTTGCGGTGCTGCGCGCTTTATCCCTTTCTTTTTTTAACCGGCAACCAAAGGCAGACCAGGTGCTGTCAAATGAAATAAGGCTTATCCAGGTTAGTGTATCGTCATACGCATGCAGTGGCTCCCATCCTTTATCGCGGGAGAGATCCGTCTTTATACCAGCACTGCCCTTTGGATAGTATATCCAGCAGATTACCGCCTCATTGATCAGTGCCATTACTTTGGCAACTTCCTTCTTTAGCTGGGTGGTATCTTTTACAAACCAATGTACCTGCTGGCAGGTGCTTGCTTTATTGGTAATGGTTACACCCTCCGGCAGGGGTGCAAGCTTGCTCCTGAAATCTGCGGGCGCGTGCATTGTAAGCACCACATCGCCCTTTTTAATCTTTAATTTTTCTGCAA
>DATJGC010000068.1:0-43175 GCA_035495345.1 Chitinophagaceae bacterium
CAATGCAAGCAGCCCAAAGGCAGCCATTACAAAAAATACATTTTCATAACGCGTGGCCGTCATCAGCGCAGCCCAGGCAGCGGCCCGCCAGTAATGCTGCCGGTCTTTTGCCTGCAGCAAGCAGGCGATACTATGCACAAAGAAAAGTGTAAACGCTATTTGCAGTGTATGTTCCATGCCCAGCAATGTAAGCGCGGGTATGGCACCGGTAAGCAAGGTGGCCAGCATGCAAAGCACCTGGTTATTGGTGCTTAAACGGCTGTGCGTGGCCAATTCTTTTTGAATGGCAATGATGATAAGAACCGTTCCGATACTACTGATCAGCAGCGGCATCAACAGCTTTACAGAAAATAGTTTAAAGAAGAGGGCAAGCACAATGGTAAACAAAGGCGAAGAAGAGGTAGAAACAAAGCCGGAGGGGGTGATACCCCAGTTGCCGTGCAGGGCCAGGTTTTTAGAAACAGCCATATGAATGAAGGTATCATCCAGCGGGTAGCAGAAATGGCCGTTTGTTTTTTTCAGAGCAAGGTATTCTACGGCTGCTACCGTAAGCGCCACAAATAATAAACCGGATAAAAGCGGAAGGTATTTTTTCATGCCAGCAAATGGGAAAGGGGGTAAATAGCATTGTAAGGCAGCGTCAGCCGCCTTTTTATTTTTTTAGCAGGTCGTCCATGGATATACCAATCATTGATTCCAGCTCAAGCTTTATCACATTGTAATTGCGGAGGTATTCTGCCTGTTTAATTTTTTCGTCTGTGTATCCCCGGTAGCTCTTATTATAATCTTCCTGTTTAATAGCACCTTCCTGGAAATCTTTCTCCGCAGCAAGATAGGCGGTGCGTGCATCCTGGGTAACCTGGCTTTGCCCGTCTAATTTTTGCTGGCACAAAAGATAGTCTTCATATTTGGTAAGTACCTGTGCTTTTATTTCACGGAAGCGTTGGTTCTTCTCTGCCTGTGCAATGGAAAGATTTTCTTTGGCAATTTTTACGTCATTTTTCTTTGCGCTGAACATATCAAAGGGAATGTTGGCACCAATATTATACCTGGGGTAAAATGAGCCCGGGCTGGTAACCCTTCCTGTAATCGGGTCAGTGGTGCTTCCTTTTAAAGAAAGTTCATTGAGGTTTCCCTGCACGCCAATGGCATTCAGCCAGCTGCCCTTGGCTTTTTTTACCTGGTAGGCAGCAATCATCACCTTTCGGTCTGCTATTTCATAGTTGGGGTTTTGCAGTGCCAGCTGAACTAATTTCTCGCGGATGTCCATCATTTTATCTGTCGTTAATGGTCGTACAGAACTGATGGGTTCCGGCTTTTTATTCTGAATAGCCTGGGCCATTGCGGGTGCTGCCGTCACTACCATCAGCATTGCCATTATACCGTGTCTGTTAAACAATCCCTGCCTCAGGGTTATCCAGCTTTTTTGTATCATATTCTTTTAATTTATAGAAAATAACTAAGGTAGCGAGGTAAAAAAGATATTGTGGGTATTGTGAAATGCCCAGCTGAGAGTATTGTCCTACGGTGAGTGAAAAGAAACAAACCGTAAAGGCAATGTACAGTGTTTTAATTTCCTGTTTCCTGGAATCATAAAACCCACTGATACCCCGCTGCAAAATGATGAAGTAGAAAATGATATTGATGGCAAGGCCTATCCAACCCTGTTCAAGCATGATCTTCATGTAGCCGCTGTCTGGCGGATAGCCGGCCAGCCGGTGGGTAGGGTAAAACTTCAATCCTTCCTCGCCGCAACTTTGCAGGCCGCCGCCAAGCGGTCGCTCGTAAATATAGGGTTGAATATTTTTCCGGTTTACATCGCGCACCATATTGGAAGGCTCTTTGCTGCCCTCAAAGGTGGTTTTGATGCGAAAGATGACGGGTGAATTGCGCAGCGGTCCAAACAACAGGAACAATGCCATGGCAATAGAGCTGAACAATACAATGACGGTTCTGCGTTCGTTAATGGTAAAAATTATATAGGCCAGCAACCCTGCTATCAGCATTACATTGCAGGTACGCGTACCTGAATAACTGGAGGCTATAATCTGCAGGAATGTAACAATGTACATTCTTGTTCTGATCTTTTTGATTGGCGTGCGGATGGCCAGCACCAACGTAAACAAGGCACTGGAAGTACACATTACCCCAAACGCGGCAGGGTCTGGCAGCAGCGAGAATTTGCGAAACATACCACCCTGGAACAACAGATTGGTGGTATTAGGATCGCTGTGTATCCATGCATCTTCAAAAGCGGTAAAACCAAAGTATTGTTGTTTAATGCCCCAGAGTGCTACACCGGTTGCGAGTATCACCCACAGGGTAACAAAACGCCTGATCTTTTCCATAGAATCAAGCATGATAAAACTGGCATAATAAAACAGGAGGTATAGAATTTGTTTCTGAAAAAAGTTCCACCAGCCGCCAATATTTTCTATTTCCGGATTGAACGCTTCCATTGCCAGGTAAAAAAACAGCAAGAGCATCATGATGGAAATGGGCGTTCGCCAGAATTGCGTGCTGTTGGTACGCTTACGGTACTGCGATGCCATTACTGAGAGTATGCAGAGATAACCGGTACCCGGTATGAGCACACCCAATGGAAGGGCAACGCCAAACAGGCGCGCCGGCAGCGTAAAAATGATGATAGAGTAGAGGTACGCGTAATAAGAAAACTCCGGGTAATACAAACAGGCCAGTATAAAGATGATACCAATGCCCGCGCCGGCCACCATTAACGGAATCTTCTCATCGAAAGTGGCGCCCACATAGGAGAGGGCAATGCCTACCAATGCCATCACAATCCAGCCTGGCACAGAGTTCATACGCCGGGTAAAGAATACTTCTTTTGCCCAGCCCAGCATTGAAACACGTATATTTTTTATTGCACCCGCCACTATAATTAATTATTTTATCACGGCTATTTGCCTTGCGGCAGTAAGTCCGCTATACCTTGTCTGCCACTTTTGTCTTAGCCCCAGTTTCTTCTAAAGATAAGCCCCACCCGGTTTTACTCTTTATAAAATTTTTGAGCTGTGTGGGCCAGCTATGGTCCATACAGGGTTTCTCTACCAGCAAATAAAATACCGGTACAATCAGCAGGAGGCAAAGCATAAAAAAGCCAATGTACACAAAGAACCAGGCCAGGCTATTGGGTGCGCCGGGTACCAGTCTTAACAGCAATTCAATGCTTGCCTGTGCAATGGCCAGGTGCAGCAGGTAAATACTGTAGCACATACCGCCAATGGCCATTATCCAGGGGCGTTTCATAAACCTGTTAAAGGCACCGGAGCGAAAGGCACCTACAAACAGGGTTACCAATGCTATTACAAATAAAACAGTTTTACCAAAGCCTGTTACCCACCTGAAACCAATCATGCTGAAGATGGCAATGGTTGCTGCCACATCCCACACCCAGGTATAGCTGCCCGGCTTTAGCTTTTCTTCCAGGTAAAGATTCACCATTAAAATACCTACCATAAAATATTGCAGCTGGCCGAGTATGGTATACCGGAGTACGTTGAACCCGTTGGATATACCGGTTTGCTCCTGCATAAAAATCATGAACAATATAATGGCCACAATGACAATATTGCGGTGCGCAAATTTTTTAATACCAAAGATGAAGTAGGTAATAAAGGGGGCAACAATGTAAAATTGTATTTCTACTTCCAGGCTCCAGATAACCGGGTTAAGGGTGTTAAAGTGTTTGTATACCAGTGTTGAACTGTAGGTAATGCCAGTAAAGAAATACCCAAGGGATTCTGCGGTACTTAATTTATGCAGAACAATGGCCGAGATGGCCAGCAACAGCATTACCAGAATGTAGGGCGGCTCCAGGCGGGTAAGGCGCCGCATAAAATAAGTTTTGAGGCTTCCCATGGGTTTGTCTGACAGCCTTTTTATGGCAAAGGGCAGCGGCAGTATAAACCCGCTGATGGCGTAGAAAAGATATACGCCCACGCCGCCGCCAAGGGCGTAGTTGATGAGGCTATCGCCGAGGGCAGAAGACCCGGGCGTATACGCATTACGGTACCATCTTTCTACGCAATGCTGAATTACCACGGGCACAATGGCCAGGAAACGGAGACCCTCCAGTTCCTGCACTATTTTGCCTTTGGCTTTGCGTTCAAAATATTGTATCAGATTCATAATAGGGTGTGCTTAAGGGTAACGGATATTGCACGGGTAGTTAATCAAATAAAAATTTATAAAACATAAAAGAGCAGAAAGCCAGCAAAAACAATGTGGCAATCACGCGCATAATCTTGTTTTCCAGGTGTTGCTCATCCATGGTGCTTTGTTTTTACTGCGTGGTAGGCATCACCCAGCATCCCGATACTCTCTTCCCAGGTGTGCTTTAATGCAAACTCTTGTCTGCTACGTTTTATTGTATCATTATCGGCAATTTGCCGGTTGTTGATGATAAATTCAATCTTTTCAGCGTATTCTGCGGGTGTATTGCATAAATAACAATGATCTGCAAACATCTTCATACCCTCTGTGGCGGTGGCCACCAGGGGTTTGCCCATGGCCAGGTACTCATCTGCCTTGCGCGGGTAATTGCCGCGGGTAACATCGTTTACAATCTGCGGGTTGATGCACACATCAAACTGCCTGATATAATGTACCAGTACTGCGGGTGGTTTGCCACCCAGGAAATGAACGTTTTTCAGGTGCGCAAGCTTGTCTTTTTTAAACATCCAGTCCACCGGCCCCACCAGCACAATATTATACGCAGGAAAGCGCTCGGCTATATGCTTTATAATGTCAATATCTATCCGCCAGGCACTTACAAAACCGGTGTATCCTATGATGGGGTGGCTTATGGTTGCCAGGTCTTCCGGCACCGTATCGCCCGGTTCAAGAAAAGCGCTGAAATCACATCCCTGCCCTATATAAAAACTATTCGGGTTCTGCTGCCTTGCATAGTTGGCCAGGTACTCAGAATTAGCCACCACCATATCTGCTTTTTGCATGACCCCTTTTTCCAGTCTCGGACCATGACGTTTAAAGAAATCTACCGCCAGCATATAATCCCTGATGTAAAAGATATAGTCGCTGCATGCAATCATTTCTTTTAAATAGAAGCCCCTGATAAAGTCATTGTCGTTCATCAGTAAAACATTGCTGAACTGAAGGGTGGCAATGGTCTTGTTTATTTCACGGGTAAGTTTTTTGCTGTTGTGTTTATTGAGCCAATCGTGCAGCCCTGCAAAAGGAATTCTATTAATGGATTCCATCATTACGCGCGGGTTGTGTACCCAGATATTCGGCGCTACCTGTTCTATTTCATGAATGCCTTTTCTTATGCTCAGCAGCCTTGCGGTAGTGGCCGCATCGTTTTTGTTTTTACGAAGGCTGCTTCGGTCAAGCGCACGGTTGATAAACAGTACCCGGTTTTTCTTTGCCAGTTCCAGGGCCATGTCTTTGAAATTGCTGCCAATCTCGGTGTCCCATGATTGAAAGCTGAACATAACAATATCCCTGTTACTGATAAAATGATGGTTCATAAGGTAGCCGGTTACGGGTTAAGCAGTTTTCATGGTTTTCATACTAACAAAATGCGCTATTTCAGCATCTGGTTTTTTTAGCGAGAACAGCCACCAGGCTCCCAGCCGTATACATACATTGTACACAAAAATGGGTATCACAACGCCCAGTGAAATAGCAATAAACATGATCAAGGGTATGTTCTCTATATGAAAGAATTTCACCAGCACAATGCGCACGGCGGCAATCAGCATCAGGTGCATCAGGTAGATATAAAGTGAATGGTAGCCGATCACCCTTAACCATTTTAGCATGTCTTTTCTCTGCAGCCATTGTCCTATCTGAATCATAAACGCACAGCCGCTGAGCGAGATGGGCAGAAACAGCCAGGGCATATTGATGTGGATATAATTATCATCTCCATTGCGCATGTTGATAATAGTAAAGACTGCCTGCATGGCCACACAAAAAAGTGCAGACAGCAGCAGCCAGGCCGGCGATAATATTTTGTCAGTGGTTTCTTTTTTAAAGATGAAGGCAGAAATAATATCTCCAATGCAGAAGTAAATATAGAAATGAAAGATATCAGGGAAAATGTAAAAGCTGATGCCCTTATTGCCCATGTAACCGGCAATGCTGTAGAGTATCAGTCCTAATACTACCTGCTGCCATAATTTAAACCGAAGGGCTACTTTGAAAAATGCATATATGGCGCCTACAAAAAACAAGGCATTTAGATACCAGAATTGCTGGTTGTTGCTGGGGTTGCGCGGATAAATGATGAGGTTGATATAATCAAAAGGAACGGGCCTTGCATTTACATAATCTTTCAGCGCCAGTTGCAGCGTAATTTGGAGAGAGCCCCAAACCAGCAAGGGGTAAAAGATGATGCTAAAGCGGCCCCAGGTATACTCACGCAGGCTTTTTTTAAGCAGGCTGCGAGATACAAACAACCCTGAAACAATAAAGAATAGCGGCATACGGAAACTATAAAAACAAACATTCAGTACCTGCAATACCGGGTAATCGTTTACCGCCAGCCGGGCCTCTTTTAATCCGTCAAAACAATGGCGGTAACAAACAAGAATGATGCAAATACCTCGCACGTAATCTATCCAGGCAAGCCGGTTGCTTGCCAGTACGTATTTTGAGTTAAACAGATCTTTGAACAATTTTATCAAGGTTTAAGGTTTAACGGTATAGTGATGTACACAGGGCAGTGTTTACGTTTTGTAAACACAGGATTGTAAGCGCTACACAGGCAACCAATTATTTGATAAAAAAACAACAGCAACACAGGCACGATGTCAACAGGGATTATACAGATCTGTATTACATATCAACATTGTCTTCTTCTACTTCATTTAACACGGCGCCGATCAACTTTTCTTTTTGGCTTTTCAGGAACAGGATAGAATCTTTATCTGTCTGGCGGATAACAGATTTGGCTGAGAAAACAGCAATGACTGCCTCGGCATACTTCATCAGTTCTTTGGTATCTGCATGAAGGTTGAGTGAGGCACCTTCCATGAGTATATAATCATACTTACCACTCAGTTTTGGCAGGTTTTCCAGCAAATTATTTTTTTGCAGTACTTCATCGGGCGAATACAAGGTTTCCTTGCAACCAATGATGTCTACATATTTAATCTTGGTAGGGGTGTTTACCGCGGCCAGTTTCTCCATGCTGTTGGGCTCACCGTTAAGACTAAACTGGTCAAGCATGGGCTTTGCATCAAATTTCTCTGTGAGGGTGTTGTTAGAAAAATTGGTATCAATCAGCAAAACTCTCTTCTTGGTAAGACTGAAACTGTTGGCAAGTGATTCAATGATAGTAGACTTTCCTTCGCCCGGTTTGGTGCTGGTAAACAGGATGATTTTTTTACCGCTGGTTTCTATTTCATATCGCAGCTTGCGCAGGTTTTCTACGTACACAAATTCCTTGTCGGCTACCGCTGAATCGTCAATCGCAAAATAATCTTCCACGGTTTTCGTCTTCAGGTCTATGCGGTTTACAATGGCCAGCAGCCGGAGGTTTACCAGCTTGTTAAAAATAGAAGGGGCGCGCACAGACTGGTCTAAGAAATCCATGATAATAATCCAGAGAGAGGATACCATCAATGCAGCAATGGCGCCTACACCAATGATCACTTTTCTGCCAGAGCGCTCTGGTTTAATGGCGGGCTGACCTACCAGTGTTTGTTTAAAATTGATTTCCGGTGCCACGGTTACATTTAACGCATTCTGCAGCTGGCCGGTCATCTGGTTGTATTCTGTATTTAAACGGTCAATTTCTTTTTGCATGGCATCTGCCATTACATCTGCGCCCGCGCCGCTGGTGGCCAGGTTATTATAGTTGTTTACACTGGCCTGTAGGGAGGCAATGGTTGTATTCTGGGCCTCTATATCATTCTGTATTTTGATGCGCTGAGATATCAGCTCTTCCCGTTTCTTTCTTTTGTCTGTTCTGTCTGTGTTGTTGTTGGAGCTGGGTTGCAGCCGGTTGATCTTGTTCTGGTTGTCTGCTATCTGTGCTTCAATTACAGGGTCTACACCACCTTTCTTGGTAAGTTCTGCGGCCAGGTCGCGGTTCTTTTGCTGCAGTGCAATCAGTTCGCTGTTATTGGCCGGGGCAGATTCGGTTACGGAGCCCAGGTTATCCAGGTTCTGGTTTACAGAGCGCAGGTCTGCGTTCAAGCTGTTGAGTTTGCCACGCGCTTCAGACAGCTTGGATTGCTCTTCTTTCACCATCTCCAGCGCGGCGGTACTGCGGTCGTTGATATTGGGCGAGTTAAAAGATTTCTTATAATCTGCCAGTTGTTGTGTTTTTTCTGTAATCTCTTTGCGTTTGCGAGCCGCCAGCGTATCCAATCTGCCGGCAGATTCTTCTGTACGCGTGGAGGTAATGCTGGTAAAAAAAGAAATAAATTCTTTACCAATGGTGTTTACCACAAAGGCAGACATTTCCGGGTTCTGAGATTTGTAGATGATATTCAGGTAGTCTGTGCCGGTAACACGGTCAACCGTTAATTCGTCCAGGATAGATTCGTTATCGTATTGATAGAGCTGTATCAGCTGGTATACCTTGTTTTCTTCCTTATCGTAGGCTTTCAAGATTTCTTTTTTTGCCTTCTTCTCTTCCAGGATCTGTCTGGCCTTTTCAAGGTTTACTTCGGTGTATTCCTTTTTGCTCTTTTCCTTTTCTGTAAGGGTGGTGTAGGGCATCTTGCTGGTGAGATCATGCAGCATCAGATCATAAGAAAGCATGCAGATAACCACGGGAGATTTAAACGTTTCTATTACATTCTTAAAGCGCTGGTCTATCTCAAAAATGTTCAACCCTTCGTCGGTGGTCATTTTTACCTGCTGCTTCATGGTAAACCCGGTAGAATAGGTAGCCGCAGAGAGGTACATATTCTTCTTGGTAAAGGTAAAAAGCAGGGCTGCCAGCAGACCGGCCACCGTACAGATGATGATCACCCATTTTTTACGGAGGAGGGCATTGACAAAAAACATTAAATCCATAGAATGCGTTTTTTTGCAGTTTCAGAAAAAGGGTCAACAATGGGTAAACTGCCGGTTGAAGGCGCCAAATTACTTAAAATAATAAAATATCTAAGTGCAGGGCGTCTCTGCTGCGCAGTTTCAAAAATCATTGTATTTAATAATAATGGTAGCACTGTCTTCGTGCATTGCTGCACCGGTAATAGCGGAAGGTATTTCAACAGGATGGGTTTTCTTGCATGAACGGTATTAAATGATTGGTAAGCGTAAAATTTGCCATGGACCTTCTAAAAAATTACCAGACTTTTGAATTTTTCTAGCGGATGTTCATATTGGAGCTATACGAAGAGTTACTAAGGTGCCATAAGTAGTAAGTCCCGGGTACTTTCCATGCGGATAGTGAAAGATATACGATGAACGCGTCACAAAAGTAATATTATTTTTCAATTATGGAAGTAAACAAACATTCGTTTGGCGCAATTTTGTTCCATAACGCAATGATAAAATAGGAGATCCGTACTATTATATACGTAATTCCGTTTATTCGCTGAAAATTGTAAAAGTCTGACCGCATGCTGATAAAAATACTTTTCTGGATTTTCCTGTTCACCGTATTTTATACCTACCTGGGGTATGGCATGCTGATATGGATGCTTAACCGTGTTCAGCGCTTATTGGGTAAAAAGTTGGGGGAAGGGGAGGGTACCGCCTTTGAACCGCTGGTGGCACTTATTATTGCAGCGTATAATGAGGAGGATTATATCGAAGATAAAATTCAGAATACCCTGGCGCTCGACTATCCTGCGGAGAAACTAAAGGTCTATTTTGTAACAGACGGGTCTAGTGATAATACCCCGCTGATGGTGCAAAAGTACCCGCGGTTTACACTTTTGCACCTGCCCCAGCGCAATGGCAAGGCGGCGGCCATGAACCGGGCCATGCAGTTTGTGCAGGAGCCCTACGTTATTTTTTGCGATGCCAATACCGTACTCAACCCTGCCTGCGTGCGTGAAATGGTAAAGTTTTATGCCAACCCGCAAGTAGGGGCTGTAGCAGGTGAAAAGAAGATATACCAGCCCGCCGCCACCAAGGCCGCTTCTGCCGGGGAAGGACTCTATTGGAAGTATGAATCTTTTTTGAAGAAACAGGATTCTGACTTTTATACCGTGGTGGGTGCAGCCGGTGAACTGTTTTCTGTACGCAGCTCCCTGTACCAGCCCATAGAAGAAGGAGTACTTATAGAAGACTTTGTATTGTCACTGCGCATCGCCAAAAACGGCCATGTTGTGAAGTACTCACCCGGAGCGTACGCTACAGAATCCAGTTCGGCCTCTATAAAAGACGAGCAAAAGAGAAAGATCCGCATAAGTGCCGGTGGTTTCCAGGCCATCTTTATGCTGCGCGAATTACTGAATATTTTCAGGTATGGCAGGCTTTCTTTCCAATACATTTCTCACCGCGTGCTGCGCTGGGCGGTAACTCCTCTTTGCCTGTTGCTGTTATTGCCGCTCAACCTGATATTGGTCATACAAAGAGCTGGGCCTGTGTATGATATTCTGTTGGTAATGCAACTATTTTTCTATTTAGCTGGTCTGTTAGGATGGTTCTATGCCAATAAAAATATTAAGGTGAGATCCTTGTATGTGCCTTATTATTTTCTGTTCATGAACATCTCAGTCTTTTGGGGTTTTAAGCGCTTTTTGAAGGGGCAGCAATCGGTACTTTGGGAGAAGGCGGCTAGGGAAAAAGCCCTTTAAATCATGAATGTTGAAAATTACCACATACAGGGTATTGCTTAGTGTTTAGTTTCAGTCTAGTTTTACACAGTCAATAAAATTTTAATGAGTGGCAGTTTGATTTGTTGATTTTTGTTGTTATTTTTACCCGGAAGTTAAGCCATAGCTAACTAGAATTCACTTAACTCCCGTATATACTTCTATATCCTTCGAAGGTCCACCAGCCTGTTACGTTTCTAAGGTTAATCCAACCACCTTTATAAGCCTGCAGATTTTTTTAATCCGTTTTCCATTACCCTATCATTGCCGTACCCGCATCCAATTGCAGCCTACTGAAAAATTGAGTTTCTTAAAACTTAATTATTCAAAAGAATGAAAAGAAAGATTTTAGCAATTGACGAAAGCAAAGCTATCAGGTTTTTACTGCAGACAGTGCTAGGCCAAAAGCACCAGGTGATCACTGCAGCTGATGGATGCTCTGCACTTTACTGGCTTTCAAAGAGAAACTTGCCGGACGTAATCATTATAGACCCCCAATTACCTGACATGCAGAATTGGGAACTGCTGGAGCATTTAAAGTCCAGCGGGTTGTATGGTCATATTCCTATCATTGTGCTTTCTTCACTGGATGCTAAAGAGACACAACAAAGATGTAAAGAGCTGGGCATTACAAGGTCATTTCAACAGCCTTTCAACCCGGTTGAACTGGAAGGCGCTATAGAAGAATTGCTGAAATATGAAAATAATAACGCTGGTACTGTCTTAAGGGCCGTATAAGTAACCCGAACCCCGAAAACAAATAATCCCTTAAATCAAAAATCTTACCTGAATGGAACTTTTTTATTCACCAAAAGCCGGCGCTTCTGAGAAAAAGTATAGACACTATACTGTTAACTCTTTCACCGAGAAGGAACTTATCACAGAGAAGAAAAGAGAATTCTTCTATATTGGTAAGGATTCTTTTATCATAGACAGCCTGGTTCAATCATTTGAAAGCGGCTATGCTGCCGAAAATGTAGACAATGCTATTTCCATTCTTAGCAAAGTCATCGAAAAAAGAAATATTTACCCAGACGTAATACTGGCAGATGCTGCCATTGGCGCCCCCGCGCTCCAAAGTTTTTACAAGTTTATCGCCGGCAACCGCAGGCTGGCTGCTGTTCCCTTTCTGGTAGAATCTACAGATGCTGCCCCCAGAGAGCTGGTGGAACTGCGCAAACTGTCTTTTGTGGATGAAATCATTTCCATGCACCGGCAGTCAGATAAACTGCTTTCCAAGATTTATTTTATCAAGAAAATCAAAGACGCCAGCAATATCAAATCGCTGCAGCAGAATATCGGGCAGTCGCCAGACCTCAGCACTGTAAACAATGATATTTTTAAAAGGATTTTTGATATTGTGGTAGCGGCTATCATACTGCTGGCCCTGCTACCTGTCTTTGGACTGATTGCCCTGGCCATCCGCCTGGAATCTAAAGGACCGGTTTTTTACATTTCAAAAAGAGCCGGCCGCGGTTACCGCGTGTTCAACTTCTTTAAATTCCGCACCATGGAAGCCGGTGCAGATAAGAAAGTAAACCAGCTTTCTCACCTCAACCAATACAATGCCGCTGCTGGCAACGGACCGGTATTTTTTAAAGTGAATAATGACCCCCGTATCACCAAAGTAGGGGCATTCCTGAGAAATACCAGCCTGGACGAGCTGCCACAATTTATTAATGTGCTGCTGGGCGATATGTCGCTGGTAGGCAACCGCCCCCTGCCCCTGTACGAGGCTGAAACCCTTACAACAGACGATTGGGCTGCCCGCTTTATGGCCCCTGCAGGCATCACCGGCCTCTGGCAAATCAAAAAACGCGGACAGGATGATATGTCTGTGGAAGAAAGAATTGGCCTGGACATCGCTTATGCCAACCGCAACAACTTTATGTACGACCTGTGGATCATGGCCAATACGCCTACCGCACTGATACAGAAGTCGAGCGTATAAGCCGTTCTGCCTCCTTCTTCTTAATATTGCCGCAAAAAGAATCTTACCATGTTGCCGGGTGCAGAACCGTTTGTATCTATCATCACCTTAAATTATAACCAGGCTGCCGTTACCTGTGAGTTTCTTGCCTCCTGCAGCCAGTTGCAATACAGCAATTATGAGATACTGGTCTGTGATATGGCTTCAGACACAGACCCCACGCCGCTCATAACCGCTGGCAATTACCCCAAAACAAGACTTTTACTCAGCAAAAAGAACCTGGGCTTTGCGGGGGGTAATAACTGGGGCATGCGGCAGGCAAAAGGTGATTTTATCTTCATCGTAAACAATGATACGGAAGTAACGCCCGGGCTCATCCAGCGCCTGCTGGCACCTTTTTACAAGGATGCTTCTATTGGCGTAACCAGCCCCAAGATCAAATTCTTTTTTCAGCCCGGAATCATCCAGTATGCCGGCTTTAACCGCATGAACCACTTTACCGGTCGCACTTCCACCGTAGGTGAAATGCAGCAGGATGCGGGGCAGTTTGATACCCCCGGTGAAACATTTGGCGCCCACGGCTGCGCCATGATGGTAAAACGTGAGGTCATTGAAAAAGTAGGCATGTTTCCGGAAAGGTTTTTTCTTTATTACGAAGAATGGGATTGGTCTGCACGCATACGCCGCGCGGGGTATAAAATATGGTATACAGCTGACGCCACCATCTATCATAAAGAATCCATGTCTGTAGGCAAGAAGAACCCCATGAAAGTGTTCTATCATACCAGGAACCGCATACTGTATATGCGCCGAAACAGCACCTGGTACCAGCAGATTGTGTTTTTCCTGTTTTTTATATTTTTTGTTATCCCGCGTTATGTCATTGACTATTTTCGCAAGGGCGAATTTGAGCAATTGAAAAACTTTTTCAAAGGCTTTGCCTGGAACCTGTATTCTTCCAAATATTCAAAAGTATAACGGGTAAGGATAGTGTAAACTGCCCGTCCTGTTGCTGATACATGATCATTCTTCACATCATATTCTTTGTCATTTTTTTATACCTGGCGGTAAGCATTGCTTACTTCCTGGTGATTGCCATTGCAGGCAGGTTTGGAAAATTGCCGCTGTACACGGCGCATGCGCACAAGAAAAATATTTGCGTTATCATTCCCTCGTATAAAGAAGACGCCATTATTGTAGATACGGCAAGAAAGGCGGCAGCGCATGATTACCCCGCCGCGCATTTTACTGTAATGGTAGTGGCAGACAGCCTTCAGCAGGAAACCATTGCGCAATTGCGCGCTATTCCTGTAACTGTGGTAGAGGCCAACGTGAGTATGAAATCACGTTCACTCAATGCTGCATTTCAAATACCGCCCGCTGGTGCTTTTGATATTGCGGTGATACTGGATGCTGATAATGTAATGGCGCCGGGTTGCCTGGAGAAAATCAATGACGCTTTTCACCAGGGTTGCCGCGCAGTGCAATGCCATAGAACGGCCAAAAACCAGCATACTTCTGTAGCGGTGCTGGATGCCATCAGCGAAGAAATCAATATCAACCTGTTTCGCAGGGGGCCGGCGGTACTGGGTATTTCTGCAGCACCCATTGGCTCAGGGATGGCCTTTGATTTTGAACTTATCAAAGAAATTTTCAGCCTGCCGCATATTCTCAGTAACCCCGGCGAGGACCGTGAGATTGATATGCAATTGATGAAGCGCGGTATTTTTATGCATTTCATCAATGACGCGTATGTATATGATGAAAAGGTTTCCAGCTCTGCCGTGTTTGAAAAACAAAGGGTTCGCTGGCTGGAAGCACAGATCAATCATGTAAAAAGATTTGCTGATGCCGATATGAAGGGTACGCCGTTGGGTATCACCGGGGCAGCAAAACTTTTCCAGAACCTGCTGCTGCCAAGGCTGCTGATGATAATGGTACTGGGTCTTTTTGCAGTGCTGCTGGTCTTGCAACAGCTTTTTTCGTTTAGTATTTTGCAGCCCGCACCCATTTACTGGTGGCTGATGATGGCCGCTTACGCCCTGGTGCTGTTCTTATCAGTGCCTGCGATGTTCTATAATAGTAAGACCCTCAGGGCCGTGGCACAAGTGCCCGTGCTGATGTTCTCCATGGTAAAAGCCCTGCTTAAAATAAAAGCCGGCAGAAAAGAATTCCTCCACACACCGAAAGTCTTCAAATCGTAAGATTTTTTTCACATGGTTATACACATTGAAGCAAATAACGTTTTTTGGCCTTTATTTTGCTCACGTCAGACCTCCCTATAAAAGCCTTAGACAACGCAAATTGCCCCTGTAAAATCACTAAAAGTTGCTGCTTTTAGCATCCCTGTAACAAACAGTACCAAGAATTTCTATTGCTGCGCATTTCATTGCCTTTGCTGGTGATGCTATATGCAACATATTTTGTTTAATGCTATCTGATTATCAATGGTGAAACAACTTTATTTTAACAGGATCTTAATTTTGGTGTGGAATTTGCTGAGTGAAATCCAGAATTTTTCTGTTAATCCAATTTATCCTAACCCGAAAACCCAGTCTTATGAAGGTTAAACTCTACTTCTTGCGGAGCCGATCTTTCTTATTGATTACTCTTTTCGCAATTCAATCCATCGTTTCATTTTCCCAGCAGGTGGCCAAATCGATTCCCTATCCTGCATCGCCGGATGGACTTATCGGTTTTCTACAGTTTACACCGCCTGATTACGGTTCTCAAAGACATCCACTGATTATTTTTCTTCATGGTATTGGAGAACGCGGCAATGGTACTTCACAACTCAATATTGTTGCTAATAACGGTATTCCGCTTTATTGCCGTATGGGCGCCAGCATGCGTTTTACGGTTGGCGGTCAGACTTCGTCGTTCGTTGTACTTTCACCCCAGCTCAGCACGCAATATGGATACTGGCCAACCTTTTACGTAAAGGAAATGATTAACTACGCAAAGGCCAACCTCCAGATAGACCCCAACAGAATTTATATTACCGGTCTTAGCCTTGGTGGTGGCGGCATCTGGCGCGTTATTACAGATACCTACAACTTCGATCATACATTTGATGCCAGCGTTGCAGCAGCCGCACCTGTTTGCGGAACACAGGAAGAAAATGATGCTGATTATTGCAGTACCATAGGTGCCAACAACCTGCCCATCTGGGCCTTTCACAGTATGGATGATGGTACTGTTGGCGTGGGCGCTACGCAGCACGCTGAAATTCTGTCTAATAATTGTCCTACAACCCCGCGCGCAAAATTTACTTATTACCAAAGCGGTGGCCACGGCGGCGCCTGGGTAAATGCCTATGACACCGGCCATATAACAAGAACCGTGGTAGTAAACGGGGTTGCCCAAAGTTTTACTGCTACACCTAACTTATATGAGTGGTTCCTGGGTTTTTCTCGTAATGCCGCCCCGGTTAATACACCGCCCACTGCCAACGCAGGGGCTGCGCAGATCATTACCCTGCCTACCAATACAGTAACGCTGAATGGAAGCGGCGCAGGTACCAATGGCGCCAGCATTGTATCTTATTCCTGGGCCAAAACCAGTGGTCCGGCGGGGGGCGCTATCAGCGTGCCGCTGGCCAATAGTACGCTGGTGACCGGCCTTGTGCAGGGCACCTATGTTTTCACGCTTACCGTAACAGATAATCACGGATTGTCTGCTACTTCTACTGTTTCTGTAACCGTAAACCCCCTGGTAAATCAATTACCGGTGGCCAATGCGGGCAATAATATTACGCTTACTTTACCTGCCAATAACACTACCTTAAACGGAACCGGTTCAAGGGATCCTGACGGTACCATTGCTACTTATGCATGGACCAAAACCAGCGGCCCTTCATCTTATACCATTGCTAATCCTGCTGCAGCCTCTACGGCACTGAGCAATCTTACGCAGGGCGTTTATGTATTTACGTTACAGGTAACAGACAATGCCGGTGGAACGGCTTCTTCTACCGTAACTGTTACTGTAAATGCCCCGGCCAATCAAAAGCCTGTGGCCAATGCCGGCAGCAATATCAGTATTACCTTACCGGTAAACAACACTACTTTAAACGGTACTGCTTCCGCTGACCCGGATGGTACCATTGCGTCTTATGCGTGGACAAAAACCAGCGGTCCGGCCAGCTACAGCATTGCCAATGCGGGTGCAGCCTCTACGGCACTCAGCAACCTTGTGCAGGGTGTTTACCAATTTAGATTGCAGGTAACAGACAACGCCGGTGCAACCGATACTGCTCTTGTAACCGTTACTGTAAATGCAGCGGCCAATCAGCCGCCTGTGGCCAATGCCGGTAGTAATATCAGCATTACCTTACCAACCAATAATATTACCCTTAATGGTACGGTCTCTGCTGACCCTGATGGCACAATCAGTACCTATGCATGGACCAAGACCAGTGGCCCCGCTACTTATACCATTGCCAATGCAGGTGCGGCCTCTACGGCAGTTACCGGGCTTGTACAGGGCGTTTATATATTTACGTTACAGGTAACAGACAATGCAGGCGCCTCGTCTTCTTCTTTTGTTACTGTAACGGTTAATGCCGCCCCGGCACCCGCCAACCAATCGCCCATTGCCAGTGCAGGCAGCAATGTAAATATTACGCTGCCGCTGAACAGCGCCACCCTGAACGGCAGTGCTTCTTTTGACCCGGATGGATCCATTGCTTCCTATGCATGGAGCAAGACCAGCGGCCCTTCGTCTTATTCTTTTGCAAACGCAACTGCCTATACTACCACAGTAAATAACCTTGTGGCCGGCGTTTATGTATTTACGTTACAGGTAACAGACAATGCGGGGGCTACTTCTTCTGCTACCGTTACTGTAACAGTGAACAATCTGCCTGCGCCTCCCAATCAATCGCCCATTGCAGACGCTGGCAGCAATAGTACTATCACCTTACCGGTAAACAGCGCAACAGTAAACGCAAGTGCTTCTTTTGACCCCGATGGATCTATTGCCAGCTATGCATGGAGTAAGACCAGCGGACCTGCACAATATGCTATTACTGATGCAAGCGCTTATACCACCACCGTTACCAATCTTGTACAGGGTGTATATGTGTTTACGGTAACCATTACAGATAATTCCGGTGCTACCGCTACCGCTAACGTGAATGTAACCGTTAATGCACCAGCGCCGCCACCACCCGTGCCCAACCAGGTGCCGGTAGCACGTGCAGGCGCAGCTATTTCCATTACACTGCCAACAGACAATGCAGTACTTGATGGTACAGCTTCTTCAGATGCAGATGGAAATATTGTAAGCTATGCCTGGACAAAAACCAGCGGTCCTGCCGGACATGCATTTGCGAATGCAGCAGCGGCCAGCACCAATGTTAGCAACCTGGTAGCCGGTACCTATGTTTTCACCTTACAGGTAACCGATAATGCCGGTGCAACCGCCAGCGCAGATGTAACCGTTGCAGTAAACCCGGCCGCCGTTGCAACACCACCGGTAACAACCCCGCCGCCGCCTCCACCCCCTGTTTCACCCGCAACGCCGGTAAATAAGGCGCCCGTGGCCAATGCAGGCAACAATGTTGATATTACCCTGCCCACCAACAGTACTTCGCTGAACGGCAGTGGTTCTTATGATACGGATGGAAGTATTGCAGGGTATAAGTGGACAAAAACAAGTGGTCCTGCAGCGTACAGCATTGATAATGCAACAGGTGCCAGCACCACTATCAATAATCTCACAGAAGGCGTTTATGTATTTACGTTAGAAGTTACGGATAATGCCGGTGCAAGTGCCAGCGCTGCCGTAACGGTAACAGTACATCCTGCTCCCAACCAGGCGCCGGTGGCCAACGCGGGTGCTGACATTGTACTCATGCTGCCTGAAAATACAACCGCGCTGGATGGCAGTGCATCTTATGACGCAGACGGGTCTATTGTTACGTACAGCTGGAACAAAGTAAGCGGACCGGGCGCCATCACCATTGTAAATTCTAACACCGCAAGTCCGTCCGTGATTGGCTTGTCTGAAGGTCAATACAGTTTTGAATTAACCGTTACTGACAATAAAGGCTCAATTACCAAAGACCAGGTACTGGTTACCGTACAGCCTGCACCCAATAAAGCACCTACCGCAAAAGCAGGTGCAGATACCAGCATTGCACTGCCCGCTTCTTCTGCCGTGTTAACCGGTATATCTTCTTCAGATGAAGATGGCACCATTGCAGGCTACGCCTGGAAACAGGTGAGCGGACCAGCCACGGCCGTCATCACAAACAATACGGCTGCAGTAACGCCGGTTACAGGTTTAGTAGAAGGTGAATATGTGTTTGAGCTAAAAGTAACAGACAATAGCGGTGCATCTGCTACAGTGCGTGTGAAGGTGAGTGTAACCAATAATTTCCGTTACAGCCAGTATTTCAAATTGTACCCCAATCCTGCCAGCAACAGCATCAATTTTCAGTATATAGATGATAAGACGGGCAAATTACGGGTCATTGCCTATGATGTAAACGGAAGGCTGGTGGTAGAACAGGAGTTCAGCAAAGAACAATCGCTCATTACAAAGGAACTGAACATCAGTCACCTGAAAGCGGGTATGTACTACCTGGAAATCAGGCAGGCAGATGGCCAAAAGCTTATCAGGCCCTTTGTTAAGCAATAATTATATTTTCTTATAAGAAGAAAGCAGTCCCCTTAGGCGGACTGCTTTTTTTATGTAGATTCTCTAAAAATAGCCTAATTTTAATTTCTTCGATATCCTCTCAAAGGCCTTTTGGTTCCCCTGGCTTAAATCCATTATTTTATTTTAATGTTGTTTTCCTCTGTAAAGCGGGCTTGCCTCTTTTACAGCAGGCTGTATTGT
The DNA here is from genome assembly GCA_035495345.1 of Chitinophagaceae bacterium. GTDB lineage: Bacteria > Bacteroidota > Bacteroidia > Chitinophagales > Chitinophagaceae > JACMLD01. Next base: position 19,549 of record DATJGC010000068.1, read on the forward strand.
TTTGTAAAAACTGAATTAATTGTTGTTATGAAAAGAAATTTTTTACTTGTTTGCTTACTCTCTTTTGTATTTAATCTTCAGGCACAACTTACAACAGGCTCTATACCGTATGCGGGTGCTCCAGGAGGAAGAATTTACTTTTACCAGTATAAGCCCCCGCAATACAATACCAGCTCTTCGCTTCCTTTAATTGTATCTCTGCATGGGGGAGGGGAAGAAGGGCCGGCGGATGGGTCAGTACTATCGCGTGTGATAACCTACGGCCTGCCGCAGATTGTTGCGCAAGGTGGCGTTTTGCAGGCTACTTACCAGAATGTAACGGAAGGCTTTGTAATGGTGGCTCCACAGGCAGCTACCGGTTTGTCTGGCAACTGGCCAACCTACTATGTAGATCAGATGATCGACTACGCTATTCAAAACCTGAAGGCAGATCCGAACAGAGTATTCCTTACTGGATATAGTAATGGGGGTAATGGTGTGTGGAAATATGCCACCTCATCTGCCGCGGCTGCTTCCAGGCTTGCAGGCCTTATTCCGGCCGCCGCAGTGGCAGTATCCGGAGGCACTAATTTCTGCAACATTGCGCAAAATAAAGTGGCCACCTGGGTACAGCACGCTTATCATGATGAGTACGGAAATGTGCAGGAGGCAATAGATTATACAAATGCTATCAATGCCTGTTCACCGGTAGTGCCGGCCGTAGATACTATCTACGAGTTTGGAAGCCATAACATTTACATGTTTAGGACGTATGAACTAACAAACACGTATCAGTATCCAAATCTCTTTCAATGGATGCTAAAGGTGAACCGTAACCTTAACCCTTCAACTAACCAAAACCCGGTGCCTGTCATTGCCGGGCCTTCAACGGTTACCCTTACCGCACCGTTGAATAAACGTAACCTTCCCGTACTTGATGGCAGCGGCTCGTATGATCCGGATGATATAATAATGAATTATTTGTGGGAACAAACCGGAGGGCCGGTCAATTTATTGCCAGCACCAGCAGATAGAACGCAAATAGACGTGGACCAACGTCGCCAATGGCCTGTGGTATCAATACCAGTTACACCCACCAACTACGGCGTTCCCGTGGGTACCTACACATTCAGACTACGTGTAAAAGATTATCTCACCTCCAAACCTGGCCATACGCAGTTTGCAACAAAAACGATCAACGTTGTGCTGCCACCAGTGGGTGCCGGTCCGGTAGCCGATGCTGGGGATGATATCATACTCAGTGGCAACGCTACCAGCGCCCAACGCTCTGGAAGTTTTGAAAATACTTACGGAACCGGCAGTAATATCCAATACAACTGGACGATTGTTTCTGGCCCTCCAGGTGCCCAGTTGAGGACTTTTAATGGAAGCGCCCCCTATACGGCGGGTGATAATAATGTAATGTTCAGCAACCTGGTAAATCCGGGCACCTATGTATTTCAGTTTAGCATCAGCAACACAGCCGGCTCCAGCACAGACCAGGTATCCGTCATAAAACTGGCTACCCTGCCCGTAAGCTACGCCTACATCACCGGCAGTAATATTGGTACCGCAAATGTCATCAACTGGTCTACCAGCACTGAAGTGAATAGTGATCGGTTTGATATACAGCGCAGCACAGATGGCACAAACTTTACGGTAATCGGCTCCGTTAGTGCAAGAGGTGGCACCAATGCCACTGATTACAGCTTTGAAGATGTCAATGCACCGCTGGGTATCAGCTATTACAGGTTGCTGCAGGTAGATAAAGATGGTAAGAGTAGCCTTTCAAAAGTGGTTTCGGTTAACAACCGCCGCAGCGGGCTTGTAATAGAAAAATATCCTAACCCTGTGCATGATAACCTCACTGTAACATTGAAGGGTACCATAACGGGTAAAATGCAGGTATTGATTGCAGATATGCAGGGAAAAACAATGATGCAGCAGCAGTGGCAGAAAGATATGCCGCAGTTGAAGAAAGTGATAAACGTTGGAGCGTTGCAAAACGGTGTATACCAGATGATCATCATCAGCGGAAGCGATAAGATGATTAGTAGTTTTGTCAAGTATTAATACCAATGATGATTTTATAAATGATACGAACAATGATGGCAAACAAGCGTCATTGTTCGTATTTATACCAGCGGTATTTGCAGTAGTTTTACGAGGTGTTCTTTAAATAACTGTTTAACTGACACTTATGGACATTAAAATATTAAAATATTTTCCACAACGGCTCTTTTGGTATAGTTGTTGAACGATTTTCCCCCGGTAAAATTACGCTTACACCGTCCCGTTTCCACAAGAAGAATTCCAATTATTTATTGCATTTGCTATTGCTTGCCTGCAGTGTTGCTGTAACAGTGTGGTCATTGCTGCTATTCCGGCTTATTTATCAAATTAAGGAGAGAGACTAAATTATACATATACCGCCATGGAGAGATGGCGGTACTAAAACGAACATCGTACACTTTAAACTGCATTGCACTATGAGAACAATTGTACGGGCAAGTATGCTTGCGCTAAGCTTATTGTCTTTTTGCACGCTCACATTTTCACAACAGGTTGCAAAGACGATTCCGTATCCTGCCTCGCCAGATCGCGTTATTGGTTTCCTGGAATTTCGTCCGGCCGATTATGGCAGCCAGCAACATCCCCTCATCATTTTTCTGCATGGTATTGGTGAACGTGGTAACGGCACGTCTCAAATTAATTCGGTGGCCGCCAACGGTATCCCTTACTATTGCTCACGCGGCGCCAGTATGCGTTTTACTGTAGACAGACAAACATCTTCCTTTGTTGTACTCTCGCCTCAATTGAGTACACAATATGGCTACTGGCCAACTTTTTATGTAAAGGAGATGATTAAGTATGCAAAGCAGAATCTTTCTATTGACCCCAACAGAATTTACATCACCGGCTTAAGCCTTGGTGGTGGTGGTATCTGGAGAGTGATTACCGATACGGAAAACTGGGACAATACCTTTGATGCTGGCATTGCCGCCGCAGCGCCGGTATGTGGTACACAGGAAGAAAATGATGCTGAATTCTGCAATACCATTGGCGCCAATCGTTTGCCCATCTGGGCTTTTCATAGTATGGATGATGGCACTGTAGGCGTGGGGGCCACCCAGCATGCCGAGATTCTTGCCAAGAATTGCAAGGTAAAACCAGATCCCATCTTCACTTATTACCAGAGTGGCGGCCATGGTGGTGCATGGGTAAATGCCTATGATACCGGTCATATCACCCGCACAGTAAACGAGAACGGCAAACAGAAAAATTTTACGGCTTCCCCTAATTTATACGAATGGTTTTTGAGCCAGAGCAGGAATAACCAGGGCCAACCTGCCAACACGCCTCCAGTGGCCGATGCAGGCGCTGCTCAAATCATTACGCTGCCTGTTAATAGCCTTACCTTATCTGGTAATGGTACAGGTACCAACGGCGCCAGCATCAGTTCTTACAGCTGGACCAAGACCAGCGGACCGGCAGCAGGCGTCATCAGCCTTCCACTTTTAAATACAACACTTGTTACCGGTCTTGCACAAGGCAATTATGTGTTTACCCTCACCGTAACAGATAACCATGGTTTATCCAGCAGCGCAAGTGTAAATGTAACCGTTAACCCGGCCGCCAATCGTGCACCTACAGCCAACGCAGGCCAGGATATAAACATCACTTTGCCTGATAATACTGTTACTCTTAATGGAAGCGGTAATGACCCGGATGGTTCTATCTCGGCCTATAACTGGACAAAAAGCAGCGGTCCCGGCGGTGCAAGAATTGCCAATCCCAATGCAGCCAGTACCAATGTCAGCAATCTCAGCGCGGGTGTATATGTCTTTACATTGAAGGTAACAGACAATGCAGGTGCAACTGCCAGCAACGATGTAACCGTAACGGTTAATGCCGCACCCAATAAGGCACCGATTGCCTATGCGGGCCCTAACCAGCAAGTTACATTGCCCGATAATAAGGTTACGCTGGATGGTGGCACTTCCTTTGACCCCGATGGCCAGATTGATGCGTTTTACTGGACAAAAGAAAGCGGCCCTGCATCTTACAAAATCAATAACCAGAATGCAGCCAAGATAAATGTAAGTAACCTGGTGGCCGGTACCTATGTATTTAACCTGCAGGTAAGAGACAATGATGGCGCTACCAGCAATTCAAGCGTAAGCGTAACGGTTAACCCAGAGGCCGCCGCACAAGCGCCACCTGCTGCCAATGATGAACAACCTATTGGGTATATAAAAATGACTGAAGGCCCGTCACAGGGATGTGATGACAGTCGCACCGCCGGCAGGTTTGCCATCTACAGCAGCAGCATCGCCAAAGGCAGTCTTGTTTACCTTGACGCGGCCCATACGCAATTGTTTGATGGCGGATGGAACTGGTACGCCTATTCACCCACCAGGAGCGGATCTGTAACGCAATGTTTTGCTATTTATCCGAACGGCGGCATGGACCTCATTACTGCCTGCAACGGAAGCACCTCAGAGGCCAGGCCAACGCCGCCACCGCCACCTCCGCCACCACCGGCTGCCAACCAGTTGCCCGTGTCTAATGCTGGCCCTGATATTGACATTACCCTGCCCGTGAGCAGTGCCCAACTAAGCGGCAATGGTTCTTACGACCCCGATGGCACCATCTCTGGCTATTGGTGGATACAGGATCGCGGCCCGTCATCCGTAACTTTCTCAGACCAGGCAGCTTCCAACTGTGTTGTCAGCAACCTGGTAGAAGGATTGTACAATTTTACATTGCAGGTGAAAGATAATACCGGTACTCCTACTTACTCATCCATGATTGTAAGGGTACATCCTGCACCAGCAGTGAACAACCAGCCAATAGGGTATATAAAAATTGCTGCCGGACCGGCCCAGGCCTGTGATGATAAATCAAGAGGCGGCAGGTTCCCGATTTACAGCGATAATATAGCCAAGGGCAGCCTTGTATACCTTGATGCCGCGCATACGCAACTGTTTGACGGTGGCTGGAACTGGTATTCTTACTCACCTGCAGAACATGGTGAAGTAACACAGGCCTTTGCCATCTACCCCAACGGAGGCATGGATTTACTCACCGGCTGTTCCGTAAACGGACCTTCTGCACCCGCGCCGCCTCCTGCACGGAGCAACCTGCTGGGCTATATAAAAATTACTACCGGCCCGGGACAGGCTTGTGATGATAATACTACTGATGGAAGAATGGCGCTCTATGGCAAAAGCATTGCCAACGGCAGCTATGTATATACCGATGAAGCCATGACGCAGATCTTTGATGGCGGTTGGAACTGGTACTCCTTTACACCCACTTATGGTGGTGCCGTTACACAGGCTTTTGCAGTATTCCCCATTGGTACCATTGGACTGCTCACCAATTGCAGTAACAGTAGTGCAAGGCTGGCCGCTGACCAATCCGCTGCGCTGCAAGACAGCATCAATGCCGCCAGTGCAAGATCAATTGCCAATGCTTCCGCTACGCTGCTGGGTACTGGTAAATTATCACTGTATCCTAACCCTGTGCGTACCTCCAGTACCATTGAGTTAAGCAGTACAGAAAACAGCAACAAGCTGGTGAAATTGTATACTGCAGGCGGAACCCTGATAGCGAGTTATCGCTGGCAGGTAGTTAAGGGACTTAACAGGTTTACGCTGCAACAGGTAGCCGGGTTGAGCGCTGGTCTTTACTATATCAGTATCAGCGACAACAAAGGACCGGAGCAAAAACTTAAGTTTATAAAAATGTAGACTGAATATAATTAGTTCGTCAATGGGGTGCAGTTGTGAAAACAATGGCACCCTATTTTTTTTGCCGTTACACTTTCCCTGCCTCAATATTTGTGTGCACTTGTTTTTTTAAAAGCAAGCGCTAAGTAAATTTCTTTTTCTGCTCAGCAATACTACTTATTCAGTTGTATGTTTACGTCTTCCTTCCTCGTAGAACCACGCTGGTGCTGTGTTTCAGCAAAATTTAGTTTAAAAAAAAATAATATTTTGGTATAGTTGTTGGTTTATACACTACGCCAATATTCTAATGAAAACCTAAGCTGCTACAAGTTATTCTGCTACAGGTTCTCACTTAGAATTCTCTTATAGATTTTTGTTTTGCCTAAGATTGCTTGACATAGATAGTATTTTTTCTATTTGTTTTTCCATATCCGTCGAGGAAATGCGCTTAGCAATCTTACTATCATTGTATTATAATTTTATCCGATATCTCTTTTTGATCCGTATTCAATCTTAAACTGCATATTCTATGAGAACTACTATGAAAACCCTTGCCATTGCTGCGTGCAGCATACTTTTTAGCATGCAGCTGCTGGCACAGCAAACAGCGAAAACGCTATCCTATTCTTCGGCCCCGGGGGGGATTATCGGCTTTTTAGAATTTAAGCCTTCAGATTACGGCACACAGAAACATCCATTGATCATTTTTCTGCATGGCATTGGTGAAAGAGGTAATGGCACCACGCAAATTAATACAGTGGCCAACAATGGCATACCTTATTACTGCGCCAATGGAGCCACCATGCGTTTTACCGTGGCTGGCCAAACTTCTTCTTTTGTGGTGCTGTCACCGCAGCTGAGTACCACTTATGGTTATTGGCCAACTTTTTATGCCAAGGAAATGATCAAATATGCTAAGGCTAACCTGCAGATAGATACCAACCGTATCTATGTTACCGGTTTAAGTCTTGGCGGAGGCGGTATCTGGCGACTGATTACCGATGCACAGGGCTTTGATTATACGTATGATAAAGGCCTTGCGGCCGCTGCACCAATCTGCGGTACGCAGGAAGAAACCGATGCAGATTTTTACGGTACCATTGGTGCCAACCATCTGCCGGTATGGGCTTTTCACAGTATGGATGATGGCGTTGTAGGTGTAGGCGCTACACAGCATGCTGAAATTCTCGGCAATATTGTAGGCGTTAACAGCCCTGCTATTAAATTTACGTATTACCAGAGCGGTAATCATTCCGGTGCCTGGGTAAATGCCTATGATACCGGTCATATCACACGCACAGTAAACGTAAATGGCAGCCTCCAGAGCTTTACCGCCAATCCTAATTTGTATGAATGGTTTTTGAGCAATACAAGGGCAGTTAACACGCCCCCTGTGGCATTGGCCGGCGCAGCACAATCTATTACACTGCCTTCCACTACCGCCACATTAAATGGCAGCGGCACGCCTACCAATGGCGCCAGCATTGCTACTTATGCCTGGACAAAAACCAGCGGTCCGGCCGGTGGCACCATTACCACTGCTAATGCCGCTACTACAACCGTCACCGGTTTATCACAGGGCGTATATGTTTTTACGCTTACCGTAACAGACAACCATGGTCTTTCTGCCAGTTCTACTGTTACTATTACCGTGGTGCCTGCACCAGTGGCCATCGCTGGTCCGCCACAAACCATCAGCACTACTTCTACCGTGCTGGATGCTGCAGCTTCCTATTCTCCAAATGGCTCCATTACTGCTTATAGCTGGACGCAGGTTGCCGGCCCCGCGGCTGCTACCATTGCAAACCCCAGCTCTGCCACACCCATTGTATCCAACATGCTGGCGGGTAGTTCATATTCTTTCCAGCTTACCGTTACCGATGTACTGGGTGCCAGCGGATCTGCCGTTACCGGTGTTACGGTAACCATGGCCGCGCTGCCGGTAGAGTTTGCCTACTTCAACGCACAGAAAAATACAGCTGGTAACCTTTTACAATGGGGTACTGCCACCGAATTAAACAATGATTATTTTGTGGTAGAACGCAGTGAAGATGGTAGTCATTTTGCCAGCATTGGTAAGGTAGCGGGCGCTGGCAGCAGTACGATGCCGCACAGCTATAGTTTTACAGACAGTAAATCATTGGCTGCTACCAATTACTATCGTTTAAAACAGGTAGATAAGAACGGCAGCTTCACACTGTCAAAAGTAATTACAGTGCGCAACGACAATTATACCGGTGGCAGCCTGGTATATCCTAACCCGGTATTGGCAAGCATGTCTGTTACCATTGACAACGAAGTGAAAGGAAAAGGCCAGATTGCTGTGTACGATGTTATGGGCCATACCGTAAAACAGGCATCGCTGAGTAAAAGCGAACGTCTGCTCAGCACATCCATCGCTATGAATGATCTTGTGCCGGGTATTTATATGGTGGAAGTAAAGATTGGCGATGCTTTCAGGATCACCAAACGCGTAATGAAACAATAATTAAATTACCTGAAAGGTTTATAAAATGAAAAGGTGGCAAGTTCCAGCATGGGCTTGTCACCTTTTGTATCTCCATAACCCAGTATTTCATCGTAGGCACTGAGATCATAGGCCTGGCGGATGCGTGCTACTTTCTCCTGTCCATGGCAATTACGGTTTTCAATCTTACCGGTGATACGCCCTTCCTTCACTGCTAACTTTGTGCCCAGCAGTTGTACGCCGTTGGTCTGGCACCAGTGCTGTAACCAGTTTTCTGCAGAGGCGGAAACAATGACCACCTCGGTACCCGCTGCCAATAGTTTTTTTATTTCCAGCAAAGCCTTTGGTCTTACCAGTGATGGCAGCGCTGTTGCTGAAAACTGGTTGCTCATTTCATTGAAGCGCTCCTGCGTCATCCTCCCAAAAAAATATTGCATCATCCGCTCTTTAGCGGCCTGGTTAGAAATGAGCCCAGCCTTCCATGCAATGATGAAGGGTGCATTGAGGATAAAACCCATGTAGAACCTTGCAGATCCTTTGCAGTATTTTATTATTTCCAGGAAACTGTCTTTTGTAGTAATGGTGCCGTCAAAATCAAAAAAGGCGATTCTCTTTTTCACAGCTTCATCTTTTTAAACTGGAATTCCGGTATGTTTCTGATGATGAGCATTATCCACCGCCACATCCACCGCACATACACGGTATTTGTTTTTTTCTGTACCGCATTGTACACGGCATTGCCTACTTCTTCGGGTGACGCGGTTAGTACGGCGGGCAACTGCAGTGACTCTGTCATTCTGGTATATACAAAGCCGGGTTTTACTGTTACCACATGTACATTGTCGTTAAATAATTTATTCCTCAAGCCATCCAGGTAGGCCGTAAACGCCGCTTTGCTGCTGCCATAAATCAATTTGCTTTGCCTACCCCGCTCACCTGCCACTGAGCTGATACCGGCAATGCAACCGCTTTTTACAGACTGGTAATACTTTGCCGCCACTGTAAGAATAGACACAGCGCCGGTAAAATTGCTGTTGATCATTCTTTCGGCTACGGACCAGTCGTTATACGCCAGCTCCTCGTCTTCCATCACACCAAATACGCAGATGGTAACCTCCGGTTTTACGGGCAATTGATCAAAGAAGGCAGCGTGGGTGTTGTACTGCAGCGCGTCAAAGGCATGCAACGTACAGGTTACATTGTGCCGCAATTGCAGGTCTGTCTGAAACGCAGTGAGCCGGCTGGTATCTCTTGCTGCCAGTTGCACGGCGTATTTGTTTTTAGCAAAAGTTCTTGCAATTGCCAGCGCCATATCAGATGTAGCGCCTAAAATTAAAACAGTAGGCATGTGTAGGTCGGTTGTTTATTTTTCCTTTTACTGAAAATGATCGTGTTCGGGCAAGCATCGTTCTTAAAATACGGTATTGTCTTTCCAGTACAGGAGCGCCACAAACCCAGCCACCCAGAGCAGGAGGGTGGCCTGTATAAAGCGGTCTTTGTACAATACATCTGTAGGAGAGCCCGCGGCATTCTGCACCAGCGTGATCTGCAGGTAACGCATGAGGCCGGCAATAACAAAGATGGCCGTATAATACAGGTGATAGGTACCTGTATGTGCAATGGTTACCGGTGATACGCAATACATGATATAGGCCATGATGATGATGGCACTGAACATGGCCAGCATGGTGTTCAGGAAGTCTACATTGTATCCCTTTACGGCTTTGCGCATGTCTGCACCGGTCTCCAGTTTTAAAATAATATCATCTCGCCTTTTGCCAATGGCCATAAAGAGCGCCAGCAGCAAGACCATCAGGTTTAGCCATACAGAGACATCAATATTGGCAACATACCCGCCAGACTTTACACGCAGTGAAAAACCAATGGCCACAATCAGTATATCCAGCACCGGAATATTTTTAAGGCCGAAGGAATAACCCAGGTTCATGGCAAAGTAGAAGGCAAGGATGGAGATAAAACGCAGCTTGGCATCTGCTATATAGGCCAGCGTAAAACCGGCCACCAGTATCACTGCAGCAATAATTAACGCGGTTGCTGGTTTTACTGCACCGGAAGCCAGCGGCCTGAGTCTTTTTTTAGGATGCTTTTTATCATCTTCAATATCCCTGTAATCATTGATGATGTATACAGTGCTGGCAACAAAACAAAAAGCAAAAAAAGCCGCCACCAGGTGTTCCAGTCGTGAAAAGTCAAACAGCTTTCCACCAAAGAAAACAGGCAGAAACAGGAAAAGATTCTTAGCCCAATCTTTTGGTCTAAGTAGTTTGATGATGGGTGGCATATAACGCTTGGTTGTACGGGCGCCAAGATACTCCAATAATGCTGACTGTACAATACCACTTTGCAGGATGGGTTGGGTTTGCTACTTTTAGCCGCGAAATTAACCGCTATGAAGAAATTACTCGCTATAGGAGAAGTGTGCCTGATTATACTGCTCGCGTTCTTCCCGCTCTTTGGCAAGTTTCCCTATAGAATTAATATTTTCTTATCGTACGAAGGCGCCTACCGCATGTCTGAAGGGCAATTGCCCTATAAAGATTTCGGCATACCGCTGGGCTATATGTATTGGGTGGTGCCTGCGGTTTTCTTCAAACTGTTTGGTCCGTACATGATCAGCCTGGTAAAGGCGCAGGTCTTCCTCAATATTATTGCAGGTCTCTCTTTCCGCTCCATTCTGAAAAGCCTTTCGGTGAATGCAGGGGTACGTTTCCTCTGTGTATTGTTGTTTATTATCTCTTACTCTTTCTTCAATTACTGGCCCTGGTACAACCATACCGTTATTGTGTATGAACTGGTGGCCCTGGCCATGCTCATGAAATTTATCTTCAGTCCGGGTACGCGTTGGCGTTATGCCTGGCTGGTGCTGAGTGCAATATTTGTTTTCTTCTCCTTCTTTACCAAGCAGGATGGGGGCGGATTGGCGCTGCTGATCTGCCTGGCCCTGCTTATTTATAATGCAATCTATGAGCGCGACTGGAAGCAACCGCTGATTTTTGTGGCCAGCCTGCTGCTGACCGGTTTTTTAATGATTGCGCCTTTTTTGAAATACAATTTTGGCTACTGGTTTAACCATGGCCAGCCACCCCATACCTCGCGTTTTTCCTTTGGCGATATTGCCGAAGACTTCTTCAACAATTCTCCCTGGATACGCTTTTATATTTTTGTGATACTCTTATTGTTGCTGGCCCGGGTAAAAGCATTCTGGCCGTTCTTGCGTAACAAACAACTGATGATCTTTACGCTGCTCACCTTTGGTATACTGGCCGAAGCTGCCATCTTCCAAACCACCAGCTATATTCCGGCAGACAACAATATCTTCTTTCACAGTTTTGCCATTGCTTTTATTTTGGCGCTGCTGGCAGAATACCTGCCGGTTGATTTTGAATCGTTCAAAACCATTGGCATCGCCGGCATTGGCATGCTGCTATGGTGGAGCAACGTGTATTGGAAATATGTTTCCAAATACATTGTACCTGCAGAACCACCCATTGTAAATACAGACGGTATTGTAAATAAGAAGACCTACCTGATACAGAAGCCCGATACCTCTGATGTGCCGATGGATCAGTGGCGAACACCAAAGCTGGCTTCTTTTAAAAGGATGCTTTTGCCAGGCCCCACCGTAGATGGCATTGAAAGGCTGATGAATATGCCACTCGTTAAAAACAACCCGCATTTAAAAGTGCTTAATATGACGGAGCTTACTCCCCTGGCGTATGAAATGAAATTCAGCCTGGAAAGAAGTCCTGCGTATCCGCTTTGGTTTCATAAGGGCGTGGGCATGTTTCAGCAGCAGACAGATATGTTTTGCGATAGAATCAAAAACAACTATTATGATCTTGTATTGTTTGAATACATTCCGTTCCTGAATAATTTCTATCCCTTCCAGGTGAGGGACCAGCTATTGCAACACTATAACCGGGTAGATGTTTTTACGGCACCCCGCAAGCCTTCTATACAGGCTTGGGTGGAGGTGTATGTGAGGAAGTGAGAGAGAAATTAAAAAGTCAAAATTAAAAATTAAAAAGTCTTTGGCCTGGTTGGTTTCACGCGGCGTGCGCAATGAGGCAGCGAGCGCAAAGATGCACAAGCCTCTTTATCCCTTTCTCTCTTTGTTTCGCTTAGCCCTCTGTTAGCTCTGTTGTCTCTGTGCGAAAAAATTAAAAATTAAAAAGTCTTTGGCGTTGGTTTCACGCGGCGAGCGCATTGAGGCAGCGAGCGCAAAGATGCACAAGCCTCTTTATCTCTGTCTCTCTTTGTTTCTCTTAGCCCTCTGTTAGCTCTGCTGTCTCTGTGCGAAAAAATTGAAAGGTATAAAGTCAAAAGTCCTTTGCTCTGTTAGGTCCAAGATTTTTGATTTTTGACTTTTGACTTTTGACACACTGTTGTCCGGTTAATCTTTTAATTGATCGGCCTCAAAGCCGGCCGGGCTTCTCACCCGCTGGCGCCGCTGTGTTTTACTTTTATGCTATAACTCAGCTGTAGTAAGCTTTTCAGCCATTGCATGGTTGAGCTGTAGTACAAAGCTCACGGAAAACCGAAGGTTCATCAATTCCATAAAGATTAATTGGCGCATTGATAAAACGAAGGCGGCTTTTGCGGGTGTTGGTGTCTGAATCGCCTTGGTAAGCCCCTTGCTCGGCGAACTAGTACCGGAGACACTTCCATAAAGCATTTAGTAGAAAAGTAACGAATGTTTCCCGGACACGAGTGCTTTTGAATTTTGACTTAGTCAAGCGTTTTTGACTTTTGACTTTTTACTTTTGAATTACCTACCCCGCTGATTGCCCACCATACTTACTGTTGTTGGTAACAATTCGCTTAACACGTTTTACCAGGCCTTTCCACAGTCCGCCATCCTGCTGTATCCGGCGGTCGGTCGTCCAAACCAATGCCCTGGTATCAGTAACATAATGCAATTTGCCAAAACCTTTATCGCGCAGTTTAAGCGCCAGCCATCCATCTTCATTGGCTTCTGGCGGATGGTCGAAGCCGTTAACGGCCAGTCCCTGCGCACGTTTAAAACCAGAATTGAAACCATATACGTTCACAGCTTCTTCCCTGAAGGCTTTATTAAACAGCCGCATCCAATCGGCCATGTATTCATAAAAAAAATAGACAGTGCGCGGTGTATTCGCCGTAGGCAAAAAAGAAAAGCGGCCATACACGGCCGTTATATCATCCTTTTCAAGCGGCTGCACCATTTGTTCTATCCAGTCTGGCGGGTAAATGGTATCGGCATCGGCATTCAGCACATATTTGCCCAGTGCTGCGGCCAGTCCGGCATTGCGCGCAGGCGTAATGCCCTGCTTTGTTTCATTGATACAGCGGGCACCCGTTTTTAGCACAATGGCTTCTGTATTGTCTTTTGAATTATTGTTTACCACGATGATCTCCACAGAGCGGCGGGTCACCGATTTGGAGAGGCAATACAGGGTTTTTAAGATAGAGGCTTCTTCATTGTACGCGGGCATCACCACGCTTACTTCGGGAGGGCCCTGCAGCAAGCGTGCAAAGTTGTCTTTGATGTTGGCTATTTCCTTCTCCAGCACCTCATTGGTTTGGTTATATGCCTGAATATGGGCCGGAATAGTTATCGGTCGCATGGTGTATGATGAAGGGTTTGCGCCAAAACTAAGGGTATAAGTTGATAAATTAAAACGCCCCGCGCGATGCCTGCAGATGTCAGCTGTTCAGCCCTTATTTTTGTGGAAATTAGCATTATCAGTCAACCGGTTTCCATACTCGCTAACCCTATTGAATACCTGAAAGGGGTGGGTCCGCAACGCGGAGACCTCCTCAAAAAGGAATTGGGCATTTATACTTTTGCAGACCTGCTGGAACATTTTCCGCACCGGCACATTGATAAAACAAAGGTGAGTGCCATTGGCGAGATACGCGCAGACACAGAATTCATCCAGGTAGCCGGCAAACTGGTCAGCAGCGGTATCATGGGTGAAAAGCGCGGGCGGCGGCTGGTGGCTACGCTGCGCGATGCTACCGGAGAAATAGAACTGGTCTGGTTCCAGGGCATCAACTGGGTAGAAAAGATGCTTCACCTGGGCAATGAATACCTGGTGTACGGAAGGGTAAGTTTCTTCCAGGGGATGCCTCAGATCAGTCATCCTGAAACCGAGCCTTTCCAAAAGGAGAAAACAGAAGGAAAATCTTTCCTGGAACCGGTGTACCCTGCTACCGAAAAACTGAAGGCACGCGGCCTCGGGGGGCGACAAACCGCCAAGCTCACTTTTGCGTTGTTCAGCCTGCTGCGCGAAACCGATATACCCGAGAACCTCCCCGCAATTGTTATAGACTCGCTTCAGCTGATGCCCAGGGCCATCGCTTACCGGCAATTGCATTTTCCTTCGTCTCCGGAGAAATATGAAGAAGCATTAAAAAGATTAAAGTTTGAAGAGTTTTTCCTGGCGCAGGTGCGCATGCACCTGGTAAAAGCGGCCCGGCATCGTTACTCCAAAGGCAATACGTTTAGCCAGGTAGGTCCCCTGTTCAATAGTTTTTACAAAGACTTTCTGCCTTTTGAACTTACCGGCGCGCAAAAGCGCGTACTGCGCGAAATCAGGAATGATACCGCCCAGGGCAAACAAATGAACCGTTTGCTACAGGGAGATGTGGGCAGCGGCAAAACCGTGGTGGCCCTGCTCTGCATGTTGCTGGCAGCCGATAATGGCTTTCAAAGCTGCCTGATGGCGCCCACTGAAATACTGGCTACGCAACACCTGCAGAGTCTGCAGCAATTGCTGAAAGGTATGCCGGTAGAAATAGCATTGCTCACCGGGTCTACCAAAAAAGCTGCCCGTGCAAAGATGATGGCAGACCTGGCGGAGGGGCGACTGCAAATACTGATTGGCACCCATGCAGTGATAGAAGACTATGTGCAGTTTCACAATCTCGGATTGGTAATAGTAGATGAACAACACCGCTTTGGGGTAGAGCAACGCGCAAGAATGTGGAGGAAGGCGCAGGTGCCCCCGCATATATTGGTGATGACGGCCACGCCCATACCACGTACGCTGGCCATGACCGCTTATGGTGATCTTGATTACAGCATAATAGACGAGCTGCCGCCCGGCCGCCTACCCATTACTACCGCCCACCGGTTTGAGTACGACCGCACCCGGGTGCTGGAGTTTATAAAAACAGAGATTGACCAGGGAAGACAGGCTTATATTATTTTTCCGCTCATAGAAGAATCCGAAAAACTGGATTTTGAAAACCTGATGCGCGGGTATGAAAACGTAAAAGCATTTTTTCCGGAACCAAAGTATTGGATCAGCATGGTGCATGGCCGGCAGAAACCTGATGTGAAAGAAACCAATATGCAGCGGTTTGTAAAGGCAGACACGCAGATAATGGTATCTACCACGGTGATTGAAGTTGGGGTGAATGTACCCAATGCTTCCGTGATGGTAATTGAAAGCGCAGAAAAGTTTGGCCTCTCTCAATTGCACCAGTTGAGGGGCAGGGTAGGTCGGGGTGCCGACAAGAGTTTTTGCATCTTATTAACAGGGCTTCAACCAACCAAAGTGGCCAGGCAGCGTATAAAGATAATGTGCGCCACCAACGACGGTTTTAAGATTGCAGAGAAAGATTTGGAGTTGCGCGGACCAGGCGATATTGAAGGCATCCGCCAAAGCGGCGTACTCAACTTCAAGTTAGCAAGCATTGTGCTTGATAAACAGCTTTTGCAGGTTTCAAAGGAGATGGCGGAGCGGGTGCTGGACGAGGATCCTGAACTGAATTCGGCTGAAAATTTGCAGCTCAAACAATTCCTCCAATTTCAAAAAGGCAAGACCGCCTGGAGCAAAATTTCGTAAATACCACTGTAAGACTCAACACATATATTGTAACACTACTATAAAGCGCTTGTATAACTACGATAGTACAGGGCAAGGCCGATAAGATTTACGGATAAATAACGTTTAAAATTGGTAAATTAGACAAACATTGAAGACAAACAAGCAAATAGTTTTTTTCCTAATCACCCTCCTTACAACGCAGTTATCAGCACAGCAAAGCAACTTTGATTTCGTAGAAAACAAAGGGCAGTGGAACAGCCAGGTAAAATTTATGGGGGATGTAGGCACCGGCGCGTTCTATCTTGAAAAGACCGGTTTCACCGTATTGCTGAACAGCCCTGCAGATTTAAAGAAAATCCATGATCGCGTTCATGGCGGCAGCAACAATACCAGCGACCATAGCGGCCATCCGGGTGGGGGCAATGCCGGTAACCCGGAAGCGTTGAATACCCTTAGAACCATCAACCCCAGCACTTCAATACCTACGCTGCCTGCCAGCAGTAACCCTGTGCTTCTTCATTCTCATGCCTACAAAGTGCAGTTTGAAGGTGCCAATGAGGACGTGCAGATAATACCCGAGAAAGTACAGGAATCTTATAACAACTACCTGCTTGGCAATGACCCGTCTAAATGGGCTTCTAATTGCAAAATCTATAAAAGCGTTACTTACCGGAACATGTACCCGGGTATTGATGTTCGTTACTATGCAGACAATGGTTCTCTCAAATATGATATTGTTGTAAACCCCGGTGCTAATGCTGCCAGCATTGCCATGCGGTATGAGGGCGCGGATCAGCTGCAAATAAAAAATAGCCTGCTCTACGTAAAAACTTCTGTGGGCGATGTAAAAGAGCTTGCGCCTTACAGTTACCAGTTTGATAATGTGAATGGCAAGACCGATGTAAACTGCAAGTATGAAATTGTAAACGGCAACACTGTTCGTTTCAAAATAAGATCCTATTCGCGCGAGGTTCCGCTGATCATTGATCCAACCATTATATTTTCTTCATTCAGCGGCAGTAAGACGGATAACTGGGGTTTTACCGCAACCCCCGGCCCCGACGGAAGCCTTTTTGGTGGTGGTATTGTACAGCAAAACGGTTATCCTGTTACGCCGGGCGCTTTAAAACCAACTCCCGGTGGCGGCACCTGGGATATCGGTCTTACCCGTTTTAGCCCCGACGGGTCATCCAGGATGTACAGTACTTTTCTGGGCGGCAAGGGTGATGATTTTCCGCTGAGCATGATTTCAGATCCGCAGGCCAACCTGGTATTGATGGGCAGAACTTATTCAACTGATTTTCCGGGCAAGGCCATTCTACCACCACCCACAGGCGGCGGACCGGCACCTTCTACCGGTGCAGACCTGGTAGTCATAAAGCTGAACCCGGGTGGTACCGGTTTTCTTGGCTCCCTACGTATCGGTGGCACCGGCTTGGATGCTGCTAATATTGAAGATCAACGCGCCAATGGAACGCCAAAAAGAACCCGTACCATTCGTTTTTACGGAGATGATTCACGCGGAGAAGTAATACTGGATGCGGGGGGCAATATCTATGTGGCTACCCAGACCCAGTCAGACGATTTTCCGATGGTAAATCCCTTTCAACCCAATAAAGCGGGCGCACAGGATGGTGTAATCCTTAAGCTTGACCCCAGCTGTAACAATATTATTTTCAGTTCATACCTGGGAGGTAAGGGAGACGATGGCGTTTTTGTGATGGACATCAGCCCTACCTCCGGTAATCTTTATGTGGCTGGGGCTACGGCCAGCACAGATTTTCCGGGTGTTAAGCCAGGCGTAAAACAAACCACCAATCTCGGTGGGGGTACAGACGGATTTGTTACCGAGCTGGCCAGCAATGGCAGCGGTATCATTTCCACCACCTATCTTGGCACCAATAGCTATGATGCTATTTATGGAATTAAGTTCGACAAGCTGGGCTATCCCTATATCATGGGTATCAGCGAGGGCAGCTGGCCAGTGATCAACGCGGCCTACAGCAATGCCAATTCTCACCAGTTCATCGCCAAGCTGCAAAAAGATTTGTCAGATTTCATTTACTCAACGGTGTTTGGAAGCGGCAGCGCTACTTCGCCCAACCCAAATATTTCGCCGGTGGCCTTCCTGGTAGACCGTTGCGAGAATGTGTATGTCTCCGGCTGGGGCGGTTCGCCCTTTGTACAGGGAGATGGTGGTTTTGCCCAGCAGGGTACACAGGGTATGCCCATCAGTCCCGGCGCTTTGAAATCTTTTACAGATAACAAAGACTTTTATTTTATCGTAATACGCAAAGACGCCGTCTCACTATTATACGGAAGCTTTTTTGGGCAGGGCGGCACGGGTGCCAGTGGCTTTGGAGAGCATGTGGATGGCGGTACCAGCAGATATGATCAACAGGGGGTTATTTACCAGGCCATTTGCGCCAACTGTGAGGGCAACTCATTTGGCAGCCCCAGCCCGCCATACCCAACTACACCAGGTGTGGTGGGTCCGGTAAACGGCGCCGGCAACAATGGTTGTAACCTAGGCGTGGTAAAGATTGCCTTTAACTTTTCCGGCGTGGGTGCAGGCGTTCGCGCATTCATCAACGGTGCCTATGATACCAGTGGTTGTGTGCCCTTAACCGTAGAATTCAGGGATACGGTGCGCACCGCTACCAGTTATGAATGGAATTTTGGTGATGGATCGCCCATACTGACTACAAAGGATTTTATCACGAGCCATGAATATACGGCGGTGGGAGATTACAGGGTGATGCTGGTGGGGATTGATTCTACTACCTGCAATATCCGTGACACCGTGTATACCACCATCAGGGTAAGGAATAACCAGGCGTTTTTGAATTTCAGGGTGAATAAACTGCAGCCCTGTGAATCCTTATCTTACCAGTTTACCAATACCAGCACCACAGCGGCATCGGCACCACCGTTTACT
This sequence comes from Chitinophagaceae bacterium, assembly GCA_035495345.1. Classification (GTDB taxonomy): domain Bacteria; phylum Bacteroidota; class Bacteroidia; order Chitinophagales; family Chitinophagaceae; genus JACMLD01. Next base: position 38,506 of record DATJGC010000068.1, read on the forward strand.
AACCAGTCATTCGTCTGGGACTTTGGCGATGGTACACCGCGCGTTGTTGCGGGTGCGGGTGCCATTACGCATAATTTTGCCGCGCCGGGTTCGTATAATGTGCGGCTGGTATTGTCTGACACCAATTATTGCAATGCGCCTGATTCTATGCCGCTGCTATTGCGTGTAGCGCCCTTGGTAAAAGCGCAGTTTAGAACGCCCCCGCTGGGCTGTGTGCCTTACACTGCGGTGTTTGAAAACACTTCGCTGGCAGGTTACGACTTCACCTGGGATTTTGGCGATGGTACCACTTCAAACGAAGCAGGGGCTACCGTAACGCATTTATATACTACCCCGGGCAATTATACCATTAAGCTGGTGGCTATTGATACCAATACCTGTAACAAAATAGACTCGGTATCTATGAGCATCACTACTGCGGGTAAGCCAACGGCATCGTTTACCGTATCGCCGCTGACACCGCAGCAGAATTTCCCTTACACTTTTACCAATACATCTTCACCAGATGCTATAAGATTTAAATGGCTTTTTGGCGATGGTGATTCTCTGCAAACCAATAGTCGTGCAAACGTAGACCACCAGTACAATGCCAGCGGTACGTTTGAAGTATTGCTGATAGCCATTAACAGTGCGGGATGCCCGGATACCGCGCGCGCCAGTGTAGTATCTATCATTGTGCCCAAGCTGGATTTGCCCAATGCGTTTACACCGCTTACCAATGGCGCCAATAGTACCATCTATGTACGCGGATTTGGTATTGGCAGAATGACCTGGCGCATCTACAACCGTTTTGGCAACCTGGTATTTGAAAGTAATAGCCAGGCCAATGGCTGGGATGGAAAATACAAAGGCGTGCTACAACCCATGGATGTGTATGCGTACACGCTGGAAGTGGAGTTCACAGACGGCACCAGGGCATCGAAAAAAGGAGATATTACGTTACTAAGGTAGCGGGTCAATAAACAAATGGTAAGGCGAAGCGTTTATCAATTTCTTGACAGCATTAAAGGATCCACAATGAGTGCGCACAGACAACAGGAGAAGATGCAAATTGTTTCTTTCAAAGAAGAGGGCGCCGTGGCGCAGGGTTTTGCTATGGCCACTCACAAGGCTGGCATTACAAAACAGGCCGGCCTGCTGCTTACTGTATTGTTGCTGACCGCCGCATCCTTTGCGCAGGATTTACATTTTTCCCAGTTTTTTAATTCACCGCTTACTACCAACCCTGCTAATACAGGTTTTATTCCGGATGCTGATTACCGCATTGGTGCTAATTACCGCAGCCAGTGGGTTAGTGTATTGGGCGCACCTTATAAGACCATGAGTGTTTGGGGCGATGCGCAGGTCTTCCGTGATCGGTTTGAAAATGGGTGGCTGGGTGTGGGCGGTGTAATATTGCGTGATGTGGCCGGTAGCGGCAATCTTACCTCTACCAAAGTATACGGATCACTGGCCTACCATCAGCAGATAGGGCTGGGCAGCCTGGTAACAGCAGGTTTTAACGTAGGCTGGGCCAATAAACGAGTAGACCCCACGCAACTAAAATTTCCGGATCAATTCAATAAGGCTACGGGCTTTTTTGATGCCGGTGTTCCTACTTCCGTGGTATTTAACAGCACCGCTATTAATTATTTGGATGTACAGGCGGGACTTAACTATGCTTATTTTCCTTCTGATAAAGTATATGTAAATGGTGGTTTCTCGGTGCATCACCTTAACCGGCCCAAAGAAAGTTTTTTTGATGCCACTACCGGTTATGATAACCGGCTGGCGCCACGTTACATTGGTTTTTTAAACGGTAGTTTTAAGGTGAACGACCAGGTAATTGTAAACCCCATGGCCTATTACACCACGCAGGCAAAGGCCAGTGAACTGGTGGCGGGCGTAAATGCCAATTACAACCTGAGTGGCGATGGCAACCTGCAATTAACCGGCGGCGCTTATTACCGGTTGGGCGATGCCGTTATACCGATGCTTGGTTTTCAATGGAAGATGTTGCGGATTACCTTCACCTATGACGTTACTACTTCTACTTTGAGTAATTACAACAACGCCCGCGGTGCTATTGAGTTTGCCATTGTAAACCACGGCAATTATGGCCAGTATGATGGCAACAGGCGGCAGAGTTGGTGCCCTACATTTACCAATTAATCATACTAAACAAGCTGGCAAAATTTTCCTTCGGTATTCTTTGCAGCATCCAATTAATTGGCCTGTTCTGCAGCAGAAAGCCTGAAGTCTATTACGCGCAACTGCAAACTGGTTTGACCGTTCCATTCATTTTCATCAAGCGTGAAGACAATGTCTAATGGCTGTTTTGTTTGCAGCAGGTGAAATTGATGTGCCATATTAAAACCGATACCGCTAAAGACGGTGTTTTCCTGCAGCAGCGAAAACCGGATATGTTCTTCCTTCACAATTCTTGACCAACCATTGTCTGTTACACCGCGTGCAATAAAAACGGGGCGCAAATGTTCCGGCCCAAAGGGTTCCATCTGCTGTATGATTTTATAGAGCGATGGCGTCAGCGAGCTGAACGATACTTCCGCATCAATCACAATCTCTGGTATGGCAAGGTGCTCGGGGAGCGTGGCGGCTATGACGGCCTCAAATTTTTCACTGAATAGTTCTACCTGGTCTGGCAGCAGGGTCATACCCGCGGCGGCAAAATGTCCGCCATAGGCCAGCAGGTGCTCCCGACAGGCATAGATGGCTTCATACAGGTTAAAGCCTGCTACGCTTCTTGCGCTACCGGCTACCAGGTCGCCGCTCTTGGTAAGCACCACGGTGGGTCGGTAATATTTTTCAATTAACCTGGAGGCAACAATACCCACCACACCCTTGTGCCAGTGGGGCTGAAACAAGACGGTGGATTTCCTGTTTACCAGTACAAGGTCCTGTTCAATCAATGCCAGTGCTTCTTCCGTGATATTGCCATCGGCTTCCTTGCGGTCTGTATTATCACTGTGCAGCATAGCCGCAAATTCCATGGCCATTTTTTCATCTTCTTCCACAAAAAGCTGAACGGCCTTACGGGCATCATCCATTCTGCCCGCGGCATTTACTCTTGGTGCAATTACAAACACAAGGTTGGCTATCTGCAATGGGGCGGGTTTCAATCCGCTGAGTTGCAATAATGCCTTGATGCCTTTATTGGGAGATTCATTTACTTTTTTAAGCCCGAAGAAAGCAAGTACACGGTTTTCACCCGTGAGCGGTACAATGTCTGCGGCAATAGCGGTGGCTACAAGGTCCAGGTAACAGAGATAATCCGCTGCCGGCCTTTGCAGTTCTTCTGCCATGGCGGTGATCAGCTTAAAGCCAACGCCGCAGCCACAGAGTTCTTTGTACGGGTAGGGGCAATCCGTTTGTTTGGGATTCAGGATAGCATCTGCCGGGGGAAGGGTGATGTCTGGCAGGTGATGGTCGCACACAATAAAACCAATACCCATTTCTTTTGCATAACGGATAAGATCAACCGATTTTATGCCACAATCCAGCGAAATGATCAGTGTAAAGCCATTGTCACGGGCAAAATCAATACCCATTTTTGAAACGCCATAACCTTCGCGGTAACGGTGTGGTATATAAAAATCCACGAGTGAGGGTTCATATATTTTTTGCAGGAACTGGTACATGCAGGCAACGGCAGTGGTGCCGTCTACATCATAATCTCCAAAGACCAGTATTTTCTCCCGCTGCTGCATGGCTGACAGCAGTCGGTCGCAGGCCTTGCGCATGTCTTTCATGAGCCAGGGGTTATGCAGGTGAGAGAGTTGCGGGCGAAAGAAATCTTTTGCTTCTTCAAAGCTGCGGATACCTCTTTGGGCGAGAATGCCGCAGGCAACGGGACTTATTTTTAGCACCTCCCGCAGGTGCGCTGCTTCGGCAGCAGGGGCCGTTAATAAGGTCCATCTTTTTTGCATAAGGATAGGTTTAGGACTGCGCTAATATTTGCGGTCGGTGGTATAGCGTACCAGTTCTTCAAGAGTGCGCCGCACATCGGAATCATCAAACTCATAGAGCAACTGCAGGGCCTTGTCGCGGTATTCTTCCATCTTTTTTCTTGTATAGTCGATGCCCCCGCTTGCCTTCACGGCTTCAATTACTTCGTGTACTTTTTCTTTGCGGCGGTTTTCATTTTTAATGATATAGATCAGTTTGTTTTTCTGCCGGCTGTCTGCGTGGTTAAGTGCATATATTAACGGCAGGGTGAGTTTCTTTTCACGGATATCGTTGCCCGTGGGTTTGCCCACGTTGTCTGAGCCATAGTCAAACAGGTCGTCTTTGATCTGGAAGGCGATGCCTACCCATTCTCCAAACTGTCGCATTTTGGCAGCCGCCAGCTGGTCCTGGGTAGCAGAATAGGCGCCGGCTGCGCAGGAAGAGGCGAGGAGGGAGGCGGTCTTATTTTTTATGATTTCAAAGTAAGTGTCTTCCTGGAGGTTGAGGTTACGGGCTTTTTCAATTTGCAGCAGTTCACCCTCGCTCATTTGTTTAACGGCGTGCGATAAAATCTTCAGCACCTCAAAATCGTCATTATCCAGTGAAAGGAGGAGGCCCTTGGAAAGCAGGTAATCCCCCACCAGTACGGCCACCTTGTTTTTCCAGAGTGCGTTAATGGAAAAGAAGCCGCGGCGTTCATAAGATTCGTCCACCACATCATCGTG
>DATJGC010000069.1:0-5524 GCA_035495345.1 Chitinophagaceae bacterium
GGTTCAGGTTCATGTCAAATTTATCCAGTATGCCCTTCAGCTGGCGGATACTGGCCGAAGACCGGTAACGGCCATCTGTAAACGCTTTTTGTATTTCCTGCAGGTAAGCTGCCGGTGCCTGCAGCTGTTCTATCCATGCCGCCGCTTTACTAAGGCTCTCAACCTCCGGCACAATTTTATTAAGATGTATATATTGCAACGCTACCTTCCGGCTCACGTATCCAGAAATCAGGAAGAAAACAAGGTAGGCCCCAAAAAATAACTGGCCGCTAATGAAATCCGTGATATACAGCAGCAATGTGCCTACAGCAATCACCGGGTAAACCCAGCGCAGGGCCTTCCAACCACGTGAATTGCTGAAGGTATCGGCCTCGCCTATCCATTGCGCAATCTTCTGCTCGGTACCAATGGTGATCGTTTGTTCATGACCGTAAGCCTGCAATTGCTGTCGCCATTGGTATTGGGGTGCCAGCGCCTGTACCGCCGCCTGCCTTGCTGCAATGGTGGCTGCGTCTGCAAGTGCCAGCAGCCAGTCGGCCAGTTGCTGCCTGCCCTGTTCTGCAGTAGTACGGTTGATGTACTGGTACAGTGAAGCTGCACCAAAAATATCCAGATCACCAGCATAGCCATGTGCCGGCAGGCTAAACATATGCCCGTCTGGCCGGTGCAGGTAACGGCCCGCCGCTATTCCTATTTCATCTTTATTAATGGCCATTAACCGTTGCGCATTCTCAATGGCGGCGGTGTTGTTAGCAGCAAGAATGACCAGCCTTATAAATATGGCCACTAAGACAAGCCCGGCCAAGGCGGCATACGATATACCAAGGGGATATAACAAGTACACGGAGACGGCCAGCAGGATCACCACGGCAAAGCGCGCAAGGGCAATAAAATCTTTTCGCTTTTTACGGGCAGCCAGTACCTGTGTAAGCCGTTCTATCTCCAACCGGTACGCAGCTTCCGGAAAACTTTTGTGGTTCATGCGGCGGTGGTGATTTTACATGGTTGCAGCAAACGGTATGCAGCACGCTATTTGAACATGCGGAAAATATCCAGTCCCAACGCGTAGGCCATTACGCCCATGAGCAGCACCATACCGGCGGTTTGTGCGTACTCAATAAATTTATCGCTGGGTTTACGACCGGAGATCATTTCTATAATGGTAAACAATGCGTGGCCGCCATCCAGTGCAGGAATGGGCAGAATATTCATGAGGGCCAACACCAGTGAAAAGAAGGCGGTCATTTGCCAGAGCGCCTCCCAATCCCAGGTGGGTGAGTACATTTTGGCAATACTGAAAACACTGCCCAGTGATTCAGATGTTTTTACACGACCGGAGAAAATAAGTTTTAACTGCAACCAGTAATTCTGTAGGGTCTCCTTGCTACGCTGTAAGCCGGCCGGAAAGGATTGCGCCAGTGAATAGCTGATCTTTTTCTCCGTATAGGGCTTATTAGTTTCTGAAGGCCAGTGACCCAGGCCAAATTTACCGTCTGGACTAATAGTGCCGGCTATTGCCACCGTATCTTTTCCACGCAGCACCTGCAGGTTCAAAGGCTTGCCTTTGTTATCACGCACATAGGTTTTAAAATCGGCGTAAAAAGTATTTGGTACACCGTTGTAAGAAAGTATACGGTCGCCTTTTTTCAGGCCGGCTTTTAGGGCAGGACCATCCACCAGCACGGTATCTACTACTTCAAAAGGATATCTTGCTTCAATAAAATTAATGGCCTTGTAATGAATCAACGTACTGGCAAAATCTTCCGGAATCTCAATGGTCTTCTTTTCGCCATTGCGGTCTACCTCAATGGTGCGCGCATGTTTCAAAATTACATTCAGCGGTATGCTGCGGAATTTCTCTACGTATTTGCCATCTACAGACACAATCTGGTCGCCATTGCGGAGACCAATTGATTGCCCCAGTGAGTCAACGCCAATACCATATTTCAGCTGGTTGGTGGGTACGTATTCATCACCCCAATGCCAGGCCATCATGGCATAAATCAGGAAACCGAGTACCAGGTTTACAATCACACCACCTACCATGATAATCAGCCGCTGCCAGGCCGGCTTACTCCTGAATTCATAAGGCTTGGCGGGCTGTTTCATGGCTTCCTTGTCCATGCTTTCATCAATCATACCGGATATCTTCACATAGCCGCCAAAGGGTATCCAGCCCAGGCCCCATTCCGTTTCGCCAATTCTTTTTTTAACCAGTGAAAACCAGGGGTTGAAGAAGAGATAGAATTTTTCTATCCGGCAGCCAAACCATTTTGCCGGTAAGAAATGCCCCAGTTCATGAAGCACCACTATTATGGAAAAAGAGAAAATAAACTGCGCCGCTTTGATACCCGTTTCCGCCCAGTTAATTGCTAATAATGTCATAGTTGCTTAGACCGCCAAAACGGTTCAGTTTTGTAAATGATAAGGATGCAAATATCTGCCAAAAAGGGTTAGTGAAATGAGAAAATTTACCATGGCCAACCGTGGGCTGATCAGCGGGTTTACATATGTATAAGCGATGCGGCATAGCTCCTGGCCTCTCCATCCGTTTCAAAATACTGCTCCAGCGTGGGGTTTTGTATAAAGGGTATTTTGTACATCGTTTTCTCTATGAGATCTGTCATATCCAGGAAGCCGAGGCGGTTTTTCAGGAACGCATAAACGGCTATTTCATTGGCCGCGTTGAGTATGCAGGGAAGGTTGCCGCCTTTAAACAGCGCATCGCCCGCCAGCGAAAGATTCCTGAACGTCTTTATATCCGGCTCTTCAAAAGTTAAGGTGTTGGGCTTTTTAAAATCATACCGCGGAAAGGTATTGGGTATGCGCTGCGGAAACGCTAGCGCGTATTGAATAGGCAACTTCATGTCCGGCAGGCCCATTTGCGACTTAATGCTTCCATCTTCAAACATCACCATGCTGTGAATGATGCTTTGCGGGTGCACCACCACCTGCACCTGTTCCGGCTTCAGGTTAAAAAGCCATTTGGCCTCAATCATTTCAAGGCCCTTGTTCATCAGGGTGGCAGAATCAATGGTTATCTTGGCGCCCATGGCCCAGTTGGGATGCTGCAGGGCATGGTCACGTTTTACATTCACCAGAAAATTGGGCTTCTTGCCCAAAAAGGGACCACCAGATGCTGTCAGTATGATTTTCTCTATCCGGTTGCGCCCCTCGCCTACCATACACTGAAAAATAGCCGAGTGCTCACTGTCTACCGGTATCACCGGCACCCTTTTCTCCACCGCCTTGCTCATCACAATATCGCCTGCCACCACCAGTGTTTCCTTGTTGGCCAGGGCAATCATTTTGCCGTTTTCAATGGCCTTTAACGTGGGGCGAAGGCCTGCAAAACCCACAATGCCCGCCAGCATCATATCATAGCAATCCATGGAAGCCACTTCTTCCAGCGCTTTTTCTCCTGAAAACACCTTTACATGGGTATGTGCCAGGGCTTCTTTTACTTTGGTGTATTTTTTTTCGTCGCCAATGACTACCACATTCGGATTAAACTCCAGCGCCTGTTTTATCAGCAATTCGTCATTGCCCTGCGCGGTGAGCACCTCTGCTGAAAACAAATGGGTATTGGCAGCAATTACATTCAGTGCCTGGGTGCCAATGGAACCCGTAGACCCAAATAGGGCGATTCTTTTTTTGTTTGGTTCAGCCATGCGTATGGTTGGTTCTTTACAATCGTTTAATAACTAACCCCGGTTTGCAGGGTAGCCGGCAATTTATGACAATAATTGCTCTATTGCACGCCCTGTTTTAGCAAAATTGAAGCCCTGCAGCGCGGCCTGCATCATGGCGCGTATCTCGGCATTGCAAAGATTGCCGATAGAACCCTCATGCGTATGCGCAATATGGGTGTTATAAGTAAATTTACCAGCTTCAATATCCAGGCCCACTTTTTTGTAAGCATCCCTGAAGGGCAATCCCTGCAATACCAGTTTATTTACTTCTTCCACGCTAAACAGGTACTGGTATTTCTCTTCTTCCAGGATGTCTTTTTTTATTTCGATATTGCTGAGCATGAGACCAGCCATCTCAATACAATTGGTCATGGTTTTAAAGGCAGGAAAGAGATGCTCTTTCAACAATTGCAGATCACGGTGATAACCTGAGGGCAGGTTGCCCGTCATGAGCATAATTTCATTGGGCAGTGCCTTTACCCGGTTGCAGTAGGCGCGTATGAGTTCAAATACATCCGGGTTTTTTTTGTGGGGCATGATGCTGGAGCCCGTAGTAAGTTGTGGCGGAAAACTGATAAACCCAAAATTCTGGTTGAGGAATAAACAGGCATCCATTGATAAACGCGCCAGCGTATCTGCCAGGTTGGCCATGGCCATGGCCACTACCCGTTCTGCCTTGCCACGGCCCATCTGCGCATACACCACGTTATAATTCAGGTGTTCAAAACCCAGCAACTCGGTGGTAAGCCTGCGGTTGATGGGAAAAGAAGAACCATAGCCTGCCGCTGAACCCAGTGGGTTTTTGTTTACGACTTCATACGCGGCCTTCAGCATAATGATATCATCTACCAGGCTTTCTGCATAGGCGCCAAACCAGAGTCCGAAGGAAGATGGCATGGCTAGTTGCAAATGGGTATAGCCGGGCAGCAGGTCATTTTTATATTTTTCACTTTGCGCCTGTAAGAGATCAAACAATGGCTGTATGGCTTCTACCAATTGCTGCAGTTCATGGCGCAGGAATAGTTTTACATCTACCAGTACCTGGTCGTTCCGGCTGCGGGCGCTATGAATTTTTTTGCCGGTATCGCCCAGTTGTTGGGTTAGCAGCAATTCTACCTGGGAGTGTATGTCTTCCACATTGTCTGCCAGTACAAATTCTCCCGCCTGTACCTGACGGTAAATGGCTTTCAGCGCCTGCTGCAATTGATCTTTTTCCTGGGTGGTAAGCAAACCTACAGTTTCCAGCATTTGCACATGCGCCAGCGAACCCAGTACATCAAAGGGTGCCAGGTAGAGATCCATGGCACGGTCGTTCCCCACGGTAAACTGTTCCACTTCCTGTAAGGAGGATATATTTTTCTGCCAGAGCTTCATCGGCCGTTTGTTTTATAGAATGTGTTCCAGTAAGCGGATATAAGTATCAATACCATCCTTTATTTCTTCAAGATAGATAAATTCATCGGCAGTATGACTGCGGGCGCTGTCGCCCGGTCCCATTTTCAGCGCAGCAAAGGGCATCAGTGCTTTGTCAGAGGTAGTGGGTGAACCGTAGTAGCCTTTGCCCATGCTGATGCCAGCCTTTACCAATGGATGGTCTAACGGAATAGAAGTAGACTTCATGCGCGTGGTACGCGGCTTATACTGGCTGCGCAGGTTGACCTGTAAGGCAGAAAGTATTTCATCAAAACTATACAATTCATTTACGCGCACATCTATCACGTACTTACATTGAGAAGGCACCACATTGTGCTGTTTGTTCTCCGTCTCTATAATGGTAACAGTCATGCGAGATTCGCCGAGCAGCTCACTCACCTTATCAAAACGGTAATTGC
>DATJGC010000070.1:0-3803 GCA_035495345.1 Chitinophagaceae bacterium
TATCTTCTTTAAAACCCGCGTACGTTACCTTAATCTCATAAGGACCACCCACGCGCACGTTGGCAAAATTGTACCTGCCATCTTTACGGCTGGTTGTAGAATAAACGGTGCCGGTGGGCGTGTGTGTGGCCACCACTGTTGCACCTGCCAGGCCAACGCTTCCGTCAGAAACAAAGCCCTGGATATCTGCAGTGGTTTCCTGCCCATACCCTGTGATTGCATTAAATGCAACCAGTAGCAGGGTAGCAAAAAATAAAACTACTCTTCTCATATTCATATTTGTTTTGGTGTGCTTGATTAAGGTTTATTTTTTTGGGTAGATACATAACCGCACCCGTCCACCTGCAATGGATGCATCATAAAAACGAAACGATCTTTCTGATAAGGATTAATACTCGTTGTACAGGAAAAGCAATCGGGGCAATGATTGAGGGCAGTAAAAAAATAACACTGGCACCTTATATAATTTGCGAAAATAAGAATATTCTGTACAGCCGAACCAATGTATCTCAAAATGATCTCACATATTATTAACAGTAGACGCCCTTGCATTTCGGGTGCAAAGATGCTATGCAGCAAGGGCTAAAAAAAGTTAACCGGTATGATCAAATCATTACTTTCTGTGTTGAACTTTCTATCCATTGCAAGCCGTGAAATACCTAAACAAAAATGAATGGCAAAGCAATTTTATCCCAAAAGCAGGCAGCCAACGTCTTTAAAACGTTGGCTGCTTGCGCGGGATCAATTAAAAAGTATTCAGAACAGATTTAGAAAATGTATTTAACACCCAATTGTATGCCCCAGGTGGTGCTGGTGCTGTTTGTATTGATGTAGGGCGTTCTTACGAGGTCTCCGTTGAAGGTAGCCAGCGTGTAGGTAGGTACGCCGTTGGTTACAGAAACTACCCTGAGCGGGTTGCTAACAATAATTTGTTTTTTTACACCCCAATCATGGTTTAAAAGATTGAGGAAATTAATAACAGATGCGTTGAACTGGAGGGTGTTCCTGTTCTTTCCAATATTGGTAAACAGATCCTGCTGAAAGTTGAAATCTACCCGATGATAGAAAGGAAGCCTTGCTGCGTTTCTTTCAGCGGTCTGGCCCATGTGGCTGCGCAGGTATTTGTCTTTTGATATCAATTGAAAAAATGCATCAGACTGTTGCTGTGCGGTAAACGCTGGTGTTGTTCCGCTGGCTGCCAGGTTGGTAAACCTAATTTCAGAGGGGTCTTTAGGAATGTACATCAGGTCGGCAGAATTACCATCCTGGTTCAGATCCTGATTGTAGATATAACTGTACGTACCAAGCGAAGAACCATCATAAAAGAAAGTAAAGGTAGAACCCAGGTGCTTGAAATACTCAAAGCGATAACTGAACGTAGCTACAATGCGGTGCGGCACGGCAAATTGAGAATAAGAAAGCTGCTGATCATTCTGCGTGCCCGATGTTGCGTTTACACTCCATACAGAGGCGGCCTGGCTACCAGGGTTAGCAGAGACTTCGCTGGCATAGGTATAAGTGTAAGCCAGTGATCCATAAAAGCCCTTCGTAAAATTTTTGGAAACCTGTGCAGTTAAAGAGATAGCGCCTCCCTTGGAAGTATTTTCAAGTACAATGGCGTTTGAAATACCGGGGTTCAGCCTGCGCAGCGTATTGCTATTGCTGCTGAAACGGCCGCGTACATCGCCAGGACCAACGTTCACCACCGTATCAGTGGCTTTCTGGTTGGCATTGCGCATTACTGCATTGTTCAAATCTTTTGTATACAATGCTTCCAGCGTTAAGCCCCAGCCATTGCCCAGTTGTTTTTCAACGGCAAAATTGGTACGCCATACCTGCGGGAATTTGAAATTAGGATCGATAACAGCAAAGCCGCCACTGGGTGCCACTGTACCTGCTTTCTTTGGAAATTGCGCAGGATCCAGGGTATTGTTGTAGAACGGATTGTAGGCATGCGGATCAGGGTTAAAAAGAAAGTTCTGCAGGTTGCTGGTAACCAGCGCGCCAAAGGTATACATACCACTGGTGCTTGGCTGGTTGGTGAGGTACACGAATGGAATACGGCCGGTAAACACGCCGGTTCCGCCGCGTACTATCATGCTTTTATCGCCTTCCACATCCCAACGGAAACCAACGCGGGGAGACCATAACCATTTTGGCGTGGGCCAGCGTCCGCCATTGTAATGCGTAAGGCTGCCGTCTTTAGCATAGAGACTTAAGGCGGTAATGGCAGGGTTCTCTAAAGGCTGCTCAGGATAGATGGGCCTGTCGATACGTACGCCATACGTAAGTTTAAACCTTGGGTTGATGTTTACTTCGTCTTGCAGGTACAGCCCCAGCTGGCCTACTTTCAGATTAGCAGAAAAAACAGCGTCCTGGCCGGGTACCAGTGAATAGTTAATGGAGAAGAGTTTGGGTGCACGGTTATTCAGGAAATCATCCAGCGATCCAAACACATAATACCCCTGTGAGCCGGGCATAAACATATTACCCACTTTCTGGAATTCATAATTACCGCCGGCGGTGATGGTATGCTTGCCCGCAAAATAGCTAAAGTTGTCTGTGATGGTATAGATATCGTTTATTACCTGGTTATTGTTGCCGTTGAAAGGCTCATTGCCAAAGGCCAGGTAATTGTTTCTGCTGCCGGGTGTTTGTCCGAGGATATCTGCAAACGGGAAGGTGGCGCCATCATGATCCTTGATAGAACTTATTTTGGTGATGGTGGCCAGTAACTGGTTGGCAAACCTGCCCTTAAAATTGCTGTTCAGTTCCAGTGAACCAGACCGTACCTTATCTACCGTTTTATAGTTCATATTATTAAAGCCCATGGCATTGGGACCAAACCTGCCTGGCAGCGGCGTATAGGTAACAATAGACGACTGGTTGCTTGCACCATTGATACCACCGCTGGCGCTGATGAGATTGTAGCCGGTATTCCTGAAATCACTGTATTTTAAAGTGAGCTTGTGCTGGTTGCTGATGTTCCAGTCGAGCTTACCCAGTACCTTATAATTGTCTGATACAAAATTGGGGAAGTTGTCATAAGCGCCCGGGTCAAAGCCGTACTTTGAATTGAGGTAGCTAGACAATGCTTTTAATGAATCAATGGGAACGTTTGACACGGTTCCGTTATTAGAGCCGCCAGATGGTGAATAGGTAACACCGGGTTGGTTAGATTTTTCAATTTCTCCACTTACAAAAAAGAACAGCTTGTTTTTAATGATCGGTCCGCCAATGGTGGCACCGTAAATTTTGTTGCTCGTGGCAGGCGGAGAAGGCAACTTGGTGCCCGCTACATTGGTACCGTTATAACTCTGGTTACGATACGAGCCATATACGCTACCATGGAAGGTGTTGGTACCGCTCTTTGTAATAGCATTTACACCCGCACCGGTAAAGCCGGATTGCTTTACATCAAACGGAGAAATGTTTACGGAGATTTCTGAAAATGCATCCAATGAAATGGGGTTACCACCGCCTGGCAGCAGGTCGCTCGATAATCCGAAATTATTATTCAGGTTGGCGCCGTCTACGGTAACGTTGTTCAGGCGGTTATCACGACCGGCAAAACTGGTACCGTTGGCCTGCGGCGTAATACGTGTAAAGTCTGTGATGCTTCTGCTGATGGTGGGCAGTGTAGAAAGCAGCCTTGGGCCGATATTGGTGGTGGCACCATTCCTTTCCGGAGCAGCACGACGGCGGGTACCCGTTACCGTTACGGCCGCCAGATCGGTAACGCTGGTTTCCATTTCTGCATTAACGTTATAAGATTCACCCAGGGCCAGCGTGATGTTTTCTGT
>DATJGC010000071.1:0-3836 GCA_035495345.1 Chitinophagaceae bacterium
GTTTGCTGTTGCAGGACTCAGGTGCCCATGTTCCGGAGATTCATCGGCTACAAAAAAATGTGCCGCACCAATGGCCATTTCTGCCACTATCAATCCATCATCACTTTCAACGCGCATGATCTCAGTGGCATTGAATGCTGCTTTGTAAAATTGAATGGCCCTGGCACCTTGCCGCACAGACAGTGTAGGCACAATAGTGGTGATGGATTCCATAACAGATATGTTAATTACAGATGGGCCCTGTGGGCGAACGCAAGTGAAGATAAGTAAGTGCGGCGGATATGGGCAGTTGCAGCCGGATGAAGTGAATTACCTCAGCGATATACCCAGCCAGCTTGTTTTCTTTTCATAAAACATGGCTTTTCGCTTACTCTTTGGTTTGCTGAAATACAGTTGCAGCCACTCCTGCTGTTCCTGTACCCTTGCCTGGATACTTTGTACGGCTTCCTGTTGTTGTGTTATCATAGCCGCCAGGCTGGCGCCAGGCTGTCTGATGGCACTGAGTTGTTCTTTCGACCTTACAAGTTTTGTGGCAGCACTGGTTAGCATGGCCTGGATGGCACTGTCTGGTTCTGCTGGCAGAAATTGCTGGTTGCGAAAGGCAATAAATTTATTGTAATCATTGATCGCCGCATTGTAGTCTGCCACCGCACCGTTGTAAAGACCGGCAATGGTTGCCTGTCTTTCGTTTTCTACCTGTATGGCATGTCTTTGCTCATAGGCTTCCAGTTGCGCTTCTATATGATGCAGCCGGTCGAATATCATACTGTTTTTTACCCCATTTTGTTCTATACGCCGTGCAGCCGCTTTCAATTGGCCGATGCTGTCTTGCTGTTCATACACAACAATAGAGTCCCTGAACATAAAGTAAGGACTTGTACCTGCCTCCTGTGTCTTGCCCTCATAAAAAGCCTGGTTGCTGACAGGATGATAGAGGAACTGCCACAGGTAATCAAAGGGCATATGAGATTTTATAAGTGCCGATGGCTGGGCCAGGCAATAATTATTGTTGATTCTTTTTATAAAATGTCCGTTGGCTACATAGCCTGAACCCCAGGTGGGGTCAAACAAACGCCATTCATTATCTATGAGTGCTGCACACCAGGCGTGCGGAATATAATCTGTAAACCCGCTTTGCCGGGTATAGCCCACCACCACGTAAGAAGGAATGCCGGACTTGATACAAATATCCGTAAACACTGCAGCATAGTTTTCACAGATGCCTTTATGGGTTTTGAGCGGCTTGTTTATTTTATCTTCCTGTTTTTCATAAAAATTAATGGCGAACATATTGTCCAGGTCATAGCTGATGGTAGAAGCCGTCCAGATGAAGATGGCGCGCGCCTTATCTGTATTACTGGTAAAATTAGATTGCACGTATTGTGCAATGGCTGCTGTTGTGGTGGTTTGTGCAGCGGGTATCTCCAGCATTTTTTTGTCGATGCTGGCGTATGGATTTACCACCGTCTTCTGGCCATTTGCTATAAAGGCCATCAATGCAAGAAGCAATGTGCTCGTTATATTTCTCATTGGTGCTGGCAGTTAAGGGAGATGCCATGATAACGGTTAAATGTCGGAAATATTTTTATTGTTGAAAAGCGATGTGTAAGAGAGCTGGGCGCAAAGTCCCGGCTGCTGTATGGCATAACAATGCTGCCAATGCATGGGTAGCATTCGCCCTGCCGCTGTATACCTCAATTTAATTTTTCCATTGACTGTCTGCAAAGGAGAGGTACTGCTGCCAGTCGTACAACGTAACATCATGTTTGCCGGCACGGTAATGATAGCGGATGGTATTGCCTACCGGTTGTTGCAGCCCGGGCATGGTATCTTGTTCAATACCTTTTTTTCCGAACAGCGCATATACAATGCCTGCATTACGCGCTGCCAGAAACTCTCCTTTAGGGTCTGACCACTGGTCTCCTTCTGCGCTGGCAACATAGAGTGGTCTTGGCGCCATGAGCGCCAGCAGCATGTGCTGGTCTACCGGCAGGGCGGCGGTATTATCATTGTACTTTTTATAATTGGGCGAAAACCAGTGCGGAAACTTTTCATTGATGATGGCCACGGTTTCTCCATACCAGCGTTTAGACAAGGCGGCACCGCCTTCTCCAGATTCATTGGAAACCACCATTCCAAAACGCTCATCGGCAGCAGCTGCCCATAAAGCGGCTTTGCCTAACCGTGAGTGACCCATAACTGCAACTTTTTTTGCATCCACGGTTTTGTCCTGCTGCAGGTAATCCATGATGTGTGAGAGGCCCCAGGCCCAGGCACCAATGGCGCCCCACTCACTGGGTTGTATATGCAGGGCCGTGCTGAGGGTGGTCCTGATACCGGTTTTCCAACCGTCTGGGTGGTCTGGTTCAATATCTCCATAATATGCTACGGCAAGTCCATAGCCATGAGACAGTATTTCTTCTACCTGCCATTGGCTGGCGCTGGCCCCGCGCGATGCGGCTGTGGCTTTGTTATTTACTACGCCCTTCCCGCGTGCGTCTACCCATTGTTGAGATAAATAAATACCGGTATCTGCTGACACGGTATGATTGCCGCCAAAGTTATATCCTGTAAATACGGGCACCGGCCCGGTGGCGGTGGCGGGCAGGTAAATTAGCAAATCCAGGTAAGCGTTGCTTTGTTCGCCAAAAAATATTCTTACCTGTTTGCGTGTTGCCTTTCCATCTAACGCCCTGGTTGGCTCTTCTGTTACTTTAAAGCGCAGAGGAAGTTGTTGCCGCGGAAAACGACCGTACACATTTTCTTCAAAGCGTTTAAAAATATACGGACGTTGCTGTTGCTTCCATGCCTGCAAGGTGTTGATTGACTTACCATTTTTATCGCGCAGCGGATCAGGCAACGTATACGGCGGCACCTTCTGTTCATCTGTATTTGCCACCATGTTCTGTGCGCGAACGACAAGAGAAGGCACAAGCAGCATTGCAATGCATATCATTGGTATGATCTTCCGGAAACGCATAGGTTGTATCATTTCTTAAGTTTGTATATTTCACTTCCTGCCAGCAAAAAGCAACCCAATCCATAGTCTTCAAAGTCTGGCTTGCTATTGTAAGTAACCGGCTGGCCATCTTTTGGCTCCTTACCCGTACCCTGCACAAAGCCCAGCACGCCATCCGGGTGCAGGCAATCATGTACCATGGTATTCCATGCCTTTACCACTGCGGGTAAAAATTGTTTTTTCTCAAGCAACCCATTGTTGATGCCCCAGGCCATTCCGTAGCTGAACAAAGCGGTACCGGAAAGTTCCTTACCGCCAAAATGTGTTGCATCATGCAGGCTTACATTCCAGCAACCGTCTGGTCTTTGCAGGGGCAGTAACGCTTGCATCATGTCTTTATAGTCTTGCAACAATTCATTGTAGTAGGGGCTGGAAGCCGGCAAAAGAGAAAGGGTACGCACCAGGGCGGCCACTACCCAGCCATTACCCCGGCTCCAGTAGCAGTCTTCGCCGTTGGGCTCTTTGTAGGGTGGCAGAAAGTCTTTGTCTCGCCACCAGAGATGCTCGGTTGTATTGTACAAACCATTACCACCCTGTTTGTATTTGCTATAGTTATACATTTCATGCATGCGACTGAAATAGCTGCTGTCTTTGTACAGCAAGCCCAGCCGGGCATACACCGGCATGGCCATTTGAATGGCATCAATCCAGGTCCAGTCATCTATTTTATCCGTAGCCATCATTGCGTCTATACAGGTTTTTATATCTCGGATGCGCTCTTCTTTTTTATCAATAAGGTAGAGGTCAATATAGGTTTGTCCGGCGCACTGGTTGTCTGCGTTTCTTACGGTAACACCTCCGTTTAAACCCCAATGGT
>DATJGC010000072.1:0-3490 GCA_035495345.1 Chitinophagaceae bacterium
ATGCTTTCTCCGTTCGCTGGAGCGGACAGGTACAGCCCGCCTTCTCAGAAACCTACAGCTTCTCTACCTCCAGCGATGATGGCATACGTGTATGGGTGAATGGCGTGCAACTCATCAACGATTTTACACCCGGCGCCGTGCGCGATAACAGTGGCAGTATTGCTCTAGAGGCCAATGTTAAGTACGATATAGTAATAGAATATTTTGAGAACAACGGCAATGCGGTGGCGGCCCTCTACTGGTCTAGCCCCAGTACGCCAAAGGCCATCATTCCCACAAGCAGGTTGTACCCGGCAGCCTGCGGATTGCAGGCGGCGTATTTTAACGGCATTACGCCCACCGGCACGCCCCTGCTCACGCGCGTGGACAGCACCATCAACTTCGACCTGGCCTATGGCAGGCAACCACAAATATTATCGCCCGCACCTGGCGTAGTACCAGACGATAAGTTTTCTGTACGATGGACCGCCCAGGTGCAGGCCCTCTACACAGAACGCTATACTTTTTCTACCCTCAGCGATGATGGTATAAGGCTCTGGATAAACGGTGTACTGCTGGTAGACAATTGGGTAAACCAGGGCGCCACAGAAAAAAGCGGTACCATTGATATGGTGGCCGGACAGAAATATGATCTCATGGTAGAATACTATGATAATAGTGGTGATGCCATTGCCAAGCTGTACTGGGCCAGCGCCAGTACGCCAAAGGCCATTGTACCACAGCGATGCCTGTTTCCGCCCATTGCCGGGCTGCTAGACAGGAGCATTCCTTCTACCCCCGATACATCATCTCCGCCGCCACCACCTGTTATTACTACGCCACTACCCATCAGCGTTAGTCCTAACCCTGCGCAAACAGGCAAACCGGTAAAGCTGGCGCTGTATACAGAAACCAATACCACGGCCAGCATCAGCATCTATGATCTGCAGGGTCATGCCGTGCGCACCGTAATGATTGGTTTAACAAAAGGCAACAACAGTGTTACACTGGATACCTATGGCCTCACCGCCGGTTTGTACATTGTACGTGTAAATGGCATTGCACAACCATTTTTTGGTAAACTGGTACTGCAGTAAAGTGAGCTGGTTAATAAATATTACTACAATGCTAAAGCCGCTTCACAGAAGCGGCTTTAGCAATAATACATTCAGCTTTGAATGATGCGTGTTTACCTGCCAAATGCGATAGAATGCTATAGTATGACCGGTGCCTGCAAACGCTGCCGGTGGCCAGACTGAGAGAGCACCAATGCCGTACCCGAAAACAGCAGCGCATCAAAGGCGCTTACCACCAGGTTGCCCCGCCCTACGGTGGGGTTGGCAACGGCGCCGGGTATATGCACCAGCAAAAACCATGAGAACAACATCAGCGCAAGTAAGACGCCTGCGGGCAATAAAAAAATCCTCAACAGCACCGCAGTGCCCAGGGCTACCAGCGCTGTACCGGCAAAATAACTCCAGAACACAGAATGGCCAATCCATTTGGGCACCATACCGGAGAGATCATACGCAAAATGATTACAGCCAAAAAGGATAATGGTGGTACAAAAGAAAATGCGGCCAAGGGTAGCCGTTAGTCCGGCCTGCGGTTGCCAGCCGCTGCCCTCATCAAACAAATGACCTGCCGGCGGAAAAGAGCCCGCCATTACAAACGCGCCTCCACAAAAAGCCAGCCCCTTTAAGGCATCCCCCCAGGAACCCAAATGACTTAATTTATGCGGGTAAACAAAGAGCAGGTAAGGGAGATGACTGGCAAGTAACAAGACAAAAAAATACCCGGCCAGCCAGAGACAAACCTTTTTTGCCGGCAATTTTGCCAGGCTGATAAAACCGGCAATAATGCAGCCTGCCACAATCATGAGTACCCCGGTTAGCAGGGCAAATACCGGATACTGGTGTGCCCATGAAGGAAAGGCGGCCACAATCTGCGGGCGAAAATCACTGATAACAAGTTGCTGTAACCCGTAGGCAATGATACCAATGCCATAACAGGTTCTACCGATCTTAACAGGATCCATTGCCATTCTTTTTAATGAAAAATTAGATGCACTGAAATTCATTAAAAAGCACAGCACCCCGTAAGAAAATCAACGAACAACCGCTTGCAGCAAATGGATAACAGGGATGATGGGCGTTTTCAGATTACGGCCCTGGCGTCGGCACCACGCTTACCAACTAACGCCAGCCGCCGCCCAGATCCCTGAATACGTTTACCACCGCATTCAGCTGGTCTTTCTTGGTATCTATCAATTCTAGCTTAGACTCCAGCGCATCACGCTGTGTCATCAAAACTTCAAAATAATCTACCCTTGCAGAGCGAAACAGGTCGTTCGCAATATTGATGGATTGCGCCAGCGCATCTACCTGCTGCGCCTTTAAGGTATACTGCCTGCCCACATTTTCTATGCGCGATAATTGGGTAGACACTTCCAGGTAAGCATTCAGAATACTCCGCTCATAATTATAAATGGCCTGCAGCTGCCGCGCATTGGCGCTGTAAAATTCTGCTTTTATAGCGGCGCGGTTAATCAGCGGAGCTGCAAGATCGCCCGCTACGGAAAACAATACAGACTCCGGCAATTTTACCAGGTAAGAAGGCTTAAACGCCTGCAAACCCAGCGCAGCAGTAATATCCAATGAAGGATAAAATTCTGCGCGCGCCACTTTTACATCCAGCTTTGCAGCCGCAAGATCCAACTCTGCCCGCCGGATATCCGGCCGGTTGGCCAGCAGTTGAGACGGCAACCCCGCACTTACCGCAGCCGGCACCGTAGCCAGGAAATTGCTTTTCTCTCTTGGCACCTCCTGCGGGTAACGCGCCAGCAAAAAGTTTATCCTGTTCTCGGTCTCTTTAATGCTTTGCAGTATGCTGTACTCCAGCCCCTGTGATTTCAATACCTCGGCTTCAAACTTTTTTACCCCCAGCTCCGTAGCCTTGGCCGCTTCTTTCTGCACTTTTACAATATCAAGCGCGTTCTTCTGCAGCTCCACACTCTGTCGTACAATTTCCAATTGGTTATCCAGGGCAATCAGCTCATAATAGGCATTGGCCACTTCTGCCACCAGGTTGGTGAGCACAAAATTCTTTCCCTCCACACTGGAGAGATAACGCGTAATGGCGGCTTTTTTTGCGGTGCGCAACTTTTTCCAGATATCCACTTCCCAGCTGGCATAGAGCGCGGGGGTGTAATCCATTAAAACGTCTGGCACTTCCACACCGGGTTTGATTTCCGTAGATGCATCTCCCGCTCCCTGGCTCGTATACCTTCCCACTTTCTCTACCCCTACACCCAGCCTGGCACTAACGGTGGGCAGTAAGCGCGCCTGCCGCAATAACACATCATTCTTAACGGATTGAATTTCCTGCAAGGTAATATTCAGTTCCTGGTTCCGCACCAGGGCAGTATCTATCAGGTTGATGAGAAATTTATCTGTAAAAAAACGCCGCCAGGGTGCGGTAGCCATATTGCTGCTGTCTGTTGCCCCATTAT
>DATJGC010000073.1:0-8248 GCA_035495345.1 Chitinophagaceae bacterium
CGCGGAAATGCGGTTAGAATGTTGTAGCTTTGCCGTTCTTACTATTAGTGCTTTCTCCGTTTGTGATGTAGTTCACCCTCTCCAAATCAGCAACCGCTAAAATTAAGGCAGATAAGTATCAATGAAATGTTGATAGCCTTATCATATTTTTTACAAAAACAAATTTAAACGTGTTATTTAACCAATTACAGCTCATAGAGCCGTTGTTACAGGCTTTGAGCAAAGAAGGATACAATCATCCTACGCCCATCCAGGAAAAATCTATTCCCATTATTTTAGAGAAAAGAGATTTATTGGGCTGCGCCCAAACCGGTACAGGTAAAACAGCCGCTTTTACCATTCCTATTCTGCAACTGATGCACCAGGAACAGGAACTTACACAGTCGTCTCACCGCAGCATCAGCGCATTAATTTTAACACCTACCCGTGAACTGGCCATCCAGATCGGAGAAAGCATCCAGGCCTATGGTCATTTTCTTCGTTTACGCCACCAGGTTATATTCGGTGGTGTATCGCAACACAGCCAGGTACAGAATATCCGCAGGGGTGTAGACATACTGGTAGCAACACCGGGCCGCTTGTTAGACCTCATGCAACAGGGCCATGTGTCTTTGCGCGATATCAAATATTTTATTCTTGATGAAGCAGACCGTATGCTTGATATGGGTTTTGTGCACGATGTAAAACGCATCATTGCCAAACTGCCCGCCAAGCGCCAGACCTTGTTTTTCTCGGCCACCATGCCGCCTGAAATTCAGCAATTGGCCAACGTCTTGCTGCACAATCCTGCCAAAGTAGAAGTTACGCCACCCGCATCTACTGCAGAACTTATTGAGCAGGCTGTGTACATGGTAGACAAACAGAACAAGCAATCATTGCTCATTCACCTCTTGCAGGATACAGGTATTGAAACAGTATTAATCTTTACCCAGATGAAACACGCCGCTGATAAACTGGCGCGCGTGCTCAACAACGCCGGCATACGTACAGAAGCCATTCATGGCAATAAATCACAGAATGCAAGGCAATCTGCACTGGCCAATTTTAAAGCAAAGAAAACAAGGGTGCTGGTAGCCACTGATATCGCCGCCCGCGGTATTGATATAGATGAACTGGCCCATGTTATTAACTATGAATTGCCCAATGTGCCCGAAACTTATGTGCATCGCATCGGCAGAACCGGTAGAGCAGGCGCCAGTGGCATGGCCATTTCGTTTTGCGACCGTGGCGAGCGCAGCTTCCTGACAGATATTGAAAGGCTTATTCGTAAGAAAATACCGGTAGCAAGCGCCGGAGGTTTTGTACCCGTAGCCATGGCAGAACAACCCCAACGCCCCATGATGTCTCAAGCCAATAATGGCGGACAGCAGCGCAGAAGATTTGTTGGCAACAGCAGACCTGCCCGCAATTTCTCTCCGCGTGCAATGGCCCGTTAATATTTATTTCAATAATTTATACATTGCCGAAGCCCTGCCTTACCGCAGGGCTTCGGTATTTTTTTGCCCGCCTTCAGCTTTTTGCTGTAAGTTTCCATACAAAGCTTATTTACCAGCATGAGAAAATTTTTTGTTTTCCTCTTCATCCTCCTTGCCGCCAATGTTTCGGCCCAGAAAAAAACAGTGGCAAAAGCGGCCGATTATTTTCCACCTGCCAACAACTGGCAACACAAAACGCCGGCTGCGCTGGGCCTTCAGCAGGCAGCCATTGACGCCGCCATTGCCGCTGCCATTGCCAGCGAAACAAAGGCGCCGCGCAACATGGAAATAAATCACTACAGAACTTTTGGAAAGGAACCCTTTGGCGAAGGCATCGGCCCATTTGCAGAACGGGGTGCCCCCACGGGCGTCATTGTTTACAAGGGCTATATTGTTGCCAGCTGGGGAGAACCTGACCGGTGTGATATGACGCATAGCGTAACCAAAAGCTTTTTAAGTTCGGTTATTGGCGTAGCCGTAGACAGGGGACTGATCAAAAACGTGATGGATACCGTGGCCCCCTATATACCACCCATTGAATTGTATGGCCAGCCCCTGCACCGAGCCGCGGAGGATATAGGCAAGCCTGCCTTGTTAGATCTTTTTGCCACACCTCATAATAAGCAAATAACCTGGAATGATATGCTGCGCCAGACCAGCGATTGGGAAGGCACCCTCTGGGGAAAACCTGAATGGGCCGACCGGCCAGACAGCAATGCGGCAACCTGGGGTACACGTGACCGTTATACACCCGGCACCGTATATGAATACAATGATGTACGTGTAAATGCACTGGCGCTTGCCGCTACCAGTGTCTGGCGCCGACCGCTTCCGCAGGTACTAAAAGAAACGGTCATGGATCCTATTGGTGCATCTGCCAGCTGGCGGTGGACCGGTTACCGCAATGCATGGATTGTGCTGGATGGCCAACCCGTGCAAAGCGTTAGCGGCGGCGGCCACTGGGGTGGCGGCATGTTCATCAATGCTTGGGACATGGCGCGGTTTGGGCTCCTCACCATGCGCAAAGGCCGCTGGAACGGGCAACAAATTATCAGTGAACAATGGGTGCAGCAGGCGCTTACGCCCACCCCGGCCCAACCGGATTATGGTTATATGAACTGGTTCCTGAATACGGGTAAAAAACTATTGCCATCTGCGCCGGCCACGGCGTTTATGCATATTGGCAACGGGGCTAATTATATCTATGCAGATCCTGAACACGATCTGGTGATGGTGGTAAGATGGATAGATGCAAAGGGAATGGACAAGGTGGTAAAACACCTGTTGGAAGCATTGTAGTATAGCCGCGGCTATTTGATCAGGTGCACATTAACGGCATTAGCACCCTTAGGTCCCATCTCTACCTCAAAGCTAACCTTGTTATTTTCTTTAATGGGCTCGGCCACTGCATTTACATGCACAAAGATGCTTTCCTGGGTTTCCATGTCCCTGATAAAACCAAAACCCTTGGCGTCATTAAAGAATGTAACGATGCCTTTGCGAATTAAATCTTCAGGGTTAATGGGCGCTTGTTTGGGCACACCAATTTCAATGTCTTCTACATTAATCACCACTTTTTTGCGGGGATCCGGCGGCTTTGAAGACAGGTTGCCATTTTCATCAAGATAGGCCATCATACTCTCCAGGTTGTTGCCATCCTTGGCACGTTCCTGTCGCTCAAGCTTGCGCTCAGCCTTTTCTTTTTTGTTTTGTTGTTTCTTTTTTTCTCTTTCTTTCTTGTTCCATGTTTCGGACATACTGTAATCTGTTTAATTAAAAAATACTTGCCAGGTAATGGGTAGTGAGGAAGATATCAGCGAACGGCTACTATGGTAGTATACCGCAAATATACCCTTTTTTCCCGGCATTTCAGCAGGC
The DNA here is from genome assembly GCA_035495345.1 of Chitinophagaceae bacterium. Taxonomy (GTDB): domain Bacteria; phylum Bacteroidota; class Bacteroidia; order Chitinophagales; family Chitinophagaceae; genus JACMLD01. The sequence goes on from DATJGC010000073.1 coordinate 3,354, forward strand.
AGACAGCGCTGTGAACGGCTTGTGTATAATTGATGTTTAAGAAGCAAAGCCTGCGCTTTTTCAACCAAAAACATCGTTACAACAACAACTTATCGTATGAATACTACCGGTCAGGGGCAAAAAACTGCTTCTCACGCAATTGGGCTGCCGGCACCCGCCGCACTCGCTAATTTGCAGCCTGTTAATGTATAACAGTTATCAACCTTACTATGTTCAGAATTCTACAATGGGCGCTTAAATCTTTATTATTAGTGTCCGGCATTTTACCTTTTATGCGCTGCGCACAGGGATACCAGGAAAAGGACGGCGTAAAAACATACAATGGCGAGGCGGTCACAGACAAAGACCTTGTACTGCTGAATGAGGCCTTTGCCAAAGATTCCGGCCATGCCTATTACAAACAGCATGCAATAGCCGGTGCAGATGCAGCCAGCTTCGTGGCGGTAGATCTTTCCTATGCCAAGGATGCCGCCAAGGTGTATTATTGCGATGAACAGCGAGATGGACGAAATTATTACCTCAGCAAATACCAGGTGATAAAAACAGTGGCGGGGGCCGATGCCCCCAGTTTCACCGCCCTGGAGGCAGGCTATTGCAAAGACAGGTTACAGGCCTATTACGGCGGCCAGGCGTTCAGGGTAAAAGACCTGGCCTCGCTTACAGGCATCAATGCCCATTTTGCCAAAGACAATGTGCAGGCGTACTTCAACTGCAAGCCCATACCCGGCAGCGATGGCAAAACTTTTACACTGCTGGACGATGCATTTGCGAAAGACAGTGGGCATATCTACTACTACGCAGACCAGGGCAGCGTGAAAGAAAGCGTATTTGTATTGCCCTGCAACAGCGCCAGCTTTAAGGTGCTGGCATATCCTTTTTCAAAAGATGATGTTCATGTGTTTTACAGGCAACAACCAATAGCCGGCGCTGACGCGGCCACCTTTACCGTTTTATCTAACGGGTATGCAAAAGATAAAAATGCAGTCTACATTCATGCAAAGAAAATTAGCGGGGCAGCCGTAGACAGTTTTGTGGTACTCACAGGAGAAGAGCTTACCAGTGAAGATTACTATAGCAAAGACCATGACGCGGTGTATTGGTACGATAAAAAACTGGCCACTGCATCTCCTTCTTCTTTTACAGCGTTGGGCCACGGCTATGCAACTGATGGTAAACGTATTTACTACAAGACCGGCCTGCTGGCCAATGCCAACGCCGCTACGTTCCGCGTGTACCCGCATGATATGGGCAATGCAGATGCCACCGATGCTACCAACCAGTTTCATCGGGGTAAGATGGCAGGAGAGGAGGATACCAATTTTTCTTATTAGCGGCCGCTGCCTGTTGTCACCGGCATAAGCTGCCCTTTAACATATGCAGCGGCGGCTTCCACTGCTGTTGATCTAAAATGGATACAGTATTTTCGCGGCATGGCTTTATTACGGGTATCCGGCTTGTCAAAGATAGAAGCGGGCAACACAACAGTCAGCGATATAAGCTTTACACAAACTGTCCTGCAAAAGATAGCCATTGCAGGAGAAACAGGTTCAGGCAAAACAACCCTCTTACAGTTGATTGCAGGACTGCAACAACCAACAGCCGGAGATATTCTTTTTGAAGGCAAAAAAGTACGCGGCCCCAATGATCAATTGATTCCCGGCCACGCGGGTATTGCCTATCTCAGCCAGCATTTTGAACTGCGCAACAATTACTGGGTACACGAAATACTTTCTTATGCCAACCACCGGCCGGAGGAAGAAGCCATGAACCTATACAGCATTTGCCGGATAGATCATCTTTTGCAACGCCGTACAAACCAACTTTCAGGCGGAGAGCGCCAACGCATTGCGCTTGCCAGGTTGCTGGTGGGTGCACCCCGTTTGTTATTGCTGGATGAACCCTTTTCTAATTTAGATGCAAGTCACCGGCAGATCATTCAATCTGTCTTGCATGATATCAACACAAGATTAAAGATCAGCTGCATCATGGTCTCTCATGATGCGCCGGATATATTGCCCTGGGCAGATACCGTACTGGTGCTGCAAGCGGGGCAGTTGCTGCAAACCGGTACGCCGCTAAACGTTTACCACGCGCCGGTGAATGCCTATTGCGCGGGCTTATTGGGTGAATACAATATTGTGCAGGCGCCACTCGCCGCAGCGTTACAATCAGTCAATGATGATTCACCTCCAGCGCACAACCGCAAACAATGGCTGGTAAGACCGGAAGCGTTTCTGCTGGGTACCACCACAAACGGGTTGCCTGCAGTAATAAAGGCCGTTGATTTTATGGGCGCTTATTACCGGCTTACATTGCATGCAGCAGCGCAGGACCTACTTGTCTACACACGCGCTGGTTATAGCACGGGCGAAACTGTCTCGCTTAGCCTGCCGTTGGGCAGCGGTAGTTATATCGACTAACGCCAAATTTCACTGAACATAAAACCTGATAGCAGCTAAGCATTATATTTGAAGCGTGGAGCCAACAAATTTTGCCGGCCTTTTTTCAGCCTATTCAACCGGCAACTGGTTGCTAATTGCGCTGGCGGCCTTTATCATCGGACTTTCCAAGGCGGGCCTCAAAGGCATCGACATGCTCAACGTAACCTTGATGGCCATTGTATTTGGTGGCAAGGCCAGTACCGGCATTGTACTGCCGCTGCTTTGTTGTGCAGATATCATGGCCGTTATGTATTATCACCGGCATGCACAGTGGCCTTTGTTCTGGAAGCTGGTTCCCTGGATGGCGGCTGGTATACTCATTGGCGTTTACACCGGTAAAGATCTTAATGAAGCCATCTTCAGAAAAATAATGGCGGTGATCATCATGCTTACGGTGGTCATTATGTTGCTTATGGAATGGAGAAAAACCGTTATTGTGCCCGGCAATAAATTGTTTACGGCTGGCATGGGCCTGGTATCCGGATTTACCACCATGCTCGGCAACCTGGCCGGGGCTTTCTCCAATATTTATTTCCTGGCCATGCAAATCAGCAAAAACAATTTTATTGGTACGGCTGCCTGGGTGTTTTTGGCCATGAATTTTTTCAAGCTTCCCTTCCAGATTTTTTACTGGAAGAATATTACGCCTTCCACACTTACCACAGACCTGCTCCTCCTGCCGGCCCTGGCCCTCGGCTTTTTTGCCGGCCTCCGCATTGTGTCTGTCATCAAAGATGATAGCTACCGCAAGCTGGTCATTGTGCTTACGTTAATTGGCGCGGGGTTTATATTTCTTCGTCGCTGATCTTTTTGTTTGCGCACAGAAAAGCCATCCGCCACTTATCTTTGAAAAATAGGAGCGCTGCGCCCGGGCAAACCGCTCTCACTTGTTCATTGCCGTCATTATAATACCTATCTATGGATAAACTATCTTTCTGGCACAAGCTGGCCTTCATTGCCAATATCTGCTGGGTGGCTACCTGGGTAATGCGTTATTATGCCATTATCCCGCCGGGCGATTTTCAATCTACCATCATTGTAACCGGTCTTATCACCGCCATCATTGTAAATATTATCGTTAACCTTATCACCTGTGTTCTGTGGTTTCAAAAAAAACTGGCGGGCAGGGTAGCGCGCTGGCTGATCATCCTCAATTTTATTTTTCTCATTGCACAACTCTATCTTTATATTAAATGATACATAGCATACTCAAAGACAAGCCCACCAAACTCTTTATCTTTTTTACTGCCTTTTTTGTAGCTAATGCCTTGATTGCAGAATGTATTGGCGGCAAACTGTTTTCGCTTGAAGGGCTGCTGGGTATTGCGCCCGCCAACTTCAGTCTTTTTGGACAGAAAGGCCTCAACTTCACCCTTACCTGCGGTGTGCTGCTATGGCCACTGGAGTTTGTGATGACGGATATTGTAAATGAATATTACGGTCCTAAAGCCGTGCGACGAATCTCTTTTACAGCCGTTTCACTGATCCTCTACGCCTTTATCATGTTCTACCTTGCCATTCATTTGCCGCCGGCAGATTTCTGGGTTACCAGTAACAAAGATGCCGGCGTTCCTAATATGCAGGATGCGTTTAACGGTGTATTTGGGCAGGGGATGCGTATTATCGCCGGCAGCCTGATTGCTTTTTTGGTGAGCCAGATTGTAGATGTTACCGTGTTTCACCGCATCAAGCGCGCCACGGGTGAAAAGCATGTATGGCTGCGTGCTACGGGGTCTACGCTGGTGTCGCAGCTGGTGGATAGCTATATCGTTTTGTTTATTGCCTTCAGCGGCAAATTTACCTGGCAGCAGATTCTCGCCATCGGCCTTATGAATTATATCTACAAGTTTACCATGGCCATCATTCTCACACCCCTTATTTATTTTATTGAAGCCCGTGTAGAAAAATACCTGGGCCATGACACCACCCGGCAAATGAAGGATGCGGCAATGGGAAGGGTGTGATAGTTTTTAGTTCTTAGTTCTTGGTTCTGAGTTCAGTTTGTTTCTCGCAGCCACGCAAAGAGGCGGTGAAGCAACGAGGCGGCGCAAGATAACCGAAGTCTTGCAACAGCTTGATCTTGCAAAAACATGATTAAGACTTCGGTTATCTGTTCTACGCAAAAGGGAGGCCGCTATACGAAGTCTCCGACTTCGTATTCATATGTTCTTCCGAGTCTGTGACTCGTAAACAGTTCTTGGCAAACGAGCAGCGATCCCCGTCTGACCCTTGGTCTGACGGGGTAGCAATATCAGCGAGCTGCCCTGGCGGCATTAAAAGCTAAAATCGTTAAGCTGGCCATCTGCCCTCACCGCCTTAAGCCGTCAGACCAAGGGTCAGACGGTTGAGGCTGTCGCCGCGTGAAACAATCAAAGCGAAAGCCTTTTGAATTTTTACTTTTTACTTTTAACTTTTGACTTCACAACGGAAGCTTACTCCTGCGCTCATAATCCA
>DATJGC010000074.1:0-6209 GCA_035495345.1 Chitinophagaceae bacterium
ATAAAGGCCTTTCGTTATGGTGTTAAATGGATAAACGGGTACCAGTTTACCATTGGCAGAATGTACTGCATAGACATTCAAGCCAGCACAGGAGAGGAAATTCATTTAAGGATGAAGACCGTATACGGCCTAAGGCGGCAACAACTTCATAAGAAGTTCCAGGAACTTCTGTCTGCCCTGCACTATCACTTTTTTGATGCAATGGCAGAAAAATATTTTCAGCAATTCATAACGGGACAATCTTTTGAGCTGGCGGGAGCAACCATCACATCAGCTGGAATTTGTATTAACAAGACCGCGGGCGTTGTTCCCTGGAGTGATATTGGGGTGGCTGCCCACCGTGAATATCATAGTATCTTCAACAAACTTGTTCCTGGCCAATACAGAACGTTTGACCATGTGAGTGATTGGAACGCGCCTCTCTTATACAGCGTTGTAAGAGGTATTCTTAAAGAGAAGGGTATTGAATACGATAAATAAGGACTAACACTTCGGCGTTTTTGATCAACATAAGCGCTGTATAATAGAGCATTCAATTTTGTACCATTTACGCCAGCCAATAAAATTATGAAAGTCCCACATTCATTGATATGAAAAACAAATGGCGTGTAAAAGCTCCGATAATACTCTTGTGGCTGGCTGCTGGCTTTTTGTTTGTTGCCTTCTACGTTCTTTTTACTGGTTGGGTTGCTGAAAATGACTTGCAACCAGTCAGCGGCAGGGTATCCAGTGCCAATACCTCTATCAAATGGGTCTTCACAAAGTCTCGTGATCGGACTCGTACAAATAAATCGCACCGCTCACAGTTATTTCTCCGGCTGGAAGATCGTCCGCAAACTTTCTATTTGCAGCGGAATGTGGGTATGCATTATATAGACGAAGCTTATGAAACAATGTTGCGGGAAATAAAAAGCGCGGACAGCGTTTGTGTCTGGGTTGAGGAAAAGGAAATAGGCATGCCACAGGCGGCAATTATGCAACTAGCGGTGGGTGGTAAAATATTGGTGCAATTCAGTCCCTGGCACAATTTGAAGAACTTCGATTTTACGTTACTGTTTTGTGCGGGTGTTTTTTGCTTAAGTATTTTCTTCTTGGCCAAATATTCACCTCAAAATGCTCGTCCCGCCAGAAAGCGGGCGAAGGAATAGACTGGCGCATGCTTACCCCCAACAAAAACAGCGCATGATCGAACAAACCCAATGGGTGATTGTTTAATGGTGCAAAGGGTTAGCATAGCATCTCCGCCTTTCTTAAACCTGCAGCACTTGACGCACTAATTTAATCTCCCATAAACTTTCTTTGGTCCTGTTTTTGACCTTAATTTGCTCCCGTTAATTTTATTTCATCAACAGTAGCAAATTTGATATGGAAAACAATCATCCGTTATCTACTCCGCAAGCAATATTGGACGAAGGGCCCTTTTATCATGGTACAAGAGCAGACCTCCGGATTGGAGATCATCTCACGGCGGGCTTCAGATCCAATTATCGCCCGGAAGTTATTATGAACCATATTTATTTTACGGCATTGCCCAATGGCGCCGGCCTGGCGGCTGCACTGGCCCCTGGTGAAGGCCGGGAAAGGGTGTATATTGTTGAACCAACTGCTGCGTTTGAAAATGATCCTAACGTAACGGATAAGAAATTTCCGGGTAATCCAACCCGCTCTTACCGTAGCTCGGCGCCCATTAAGATTGTTGGGGAATTGACGGAATGGGTGAGACAAACACCGGAACAACTGCTGGAATGGCGTACGCGCCTGGCCGAATTACGCGCGAGTGAAAAAGGGGAAATCATTAATTAGGGTGTAAGATAAAAGAGATAAAATACAATAAGATTAGGTAACCGGTCAGTGCTATGCTGCCATAAGAAACCATAGTTATGTCAAAAATTATTGCCGCCATTAATGTAACACTCGATGGATTCTGTGATCATACGGCTGTTACGCCAGACGAGGAAATACACTACCATTACCGTGCGCTACTGCAAACAGCAGGATTGCTCCTGTACGGCCGAATTACCTACCAGCTGATGGAGTTTTGGCCCCCGCTGGTGAAACAGCCCAGTGGCAATAAGTCGATGGATGATTTTGCCGTGATAATGGACCAGGCACCCAAACTTGTTTTTTCCAATACGCTCAAGACACTCAACTGGCCCAGTGCCAGGCTGGCTACGGAATCACTGGAAGAAACGGTGCAAAAGCTTCGGGCAGAAGATGGAAAAGATGTATTGGTGTGCAGCAGGAGTTTAATTATTGCCTTGTTAAACCGCGGGCTGCTGGATGAGCTGCAGCTTTGCATTTACCCTGTGCTGGCTGCCAACGGCTTACCCTTGTTTGAAAAAATAAAAAAGCGCGTAGAGCTCCGTTATATCAAAACAAAACATTTTTCCGGCACCGGTGCAATGCTGGTGTATTATGATGCGCGTTAGCAGTAATGCTGGTATCCGCTTGCGCTACGCACGTGATTTTTCCTTAAGCGTATTGTATACGGGGTGCTCACGCCCCGCTTTTTTAGGCCTGAGCAGCGCTATACGCTGTTGTCCAAACGCTAACAATAGTTCCTGCATTTCAGGTGTTAACAAGGGAATAGCTACGTTTGTACTTGGGTTTGCATTATGCTTATTGTTTTCGTTGTGCATTCTATAAAACTCGTGCGACCACTCCACCATCTGCGCCACGGTACCTACATGCGTGTAATAATTTTTTTCAGCCTGCATCTCAAATAAAGGTTCAAAAAACCGTGAGAACAATGCAATCAATATTGCGTTTACAAATTCATATTCCTCTTTGGATGGAAGTTTCATATACTTTGTTTTGTACACTGATAATTGAGAACGCCCACCGGGTCTGATGTGGCGCTGATGTAAATGCTGGTAGCATGAAAGCCTGTGGGGTGCATCTACTGGCAGGCAGATCTTCGCGTGCAGCTTGTTTGCTAGCTTCAACAGACATGCAAACGATGTCTATGTTTTTTAGGCCGATAATGGATCAGCAGCGGTTTCCGGACCAATTACCGCCTTTACTTCGTCGATCCTGTCTATAGGAAAGCTGCCGCAATTTGCATGCTCGCGTATGGCTTCCTCATTGTCTGCTTCATGTACACAAAAAATCTTGTCCTGGATAACAAATGACTCCACCCAACGGTAAGGTTTGCCCAGAACATTGATCACTGCCAGCGAGGTTTTTGACATGGCCTGCAATTCTTCTGCTGTCATGTTGCCTGCCCCGGGAATTGTTCTTTCAATTAGGAATTTTTTCATGTTTGATATCTATAGGTGAAGTATAAAATTATCTCCAAACAAAGAGAAGCAGGTAGGGTATTTTACCCAAATAACAAAAATACTCCCCTATTTTAAAATCTCCTGCCGCAATGCTTCATTTACGGCTTTTGCGCGTGAATTTACATCCAGCTTAAATAAAATTGACGAAATGTGATGGTCTACTGTTTTGGCTGCAATAAAAAGTTTGCCGGCAATTTCTTTGTTTTGCAAACCTTCTTTCATCAGTTGCAAGACGTCCAGTTCACGGCCGGTTAACAAAGCCTTGTTAGACAGGGTAGATTTGCGCATGCCGCGCGGTATGTTTTTGATGCCTGAGGACCTCATGTCCAGTTTTATTTTTTGAACTGTGGCGTTGGCCCCTAAAGTCTGAAGCACAGCAATGGCTTCTCTTTTATTATCAACGGTGCCTGCGGCCAATGCCAGGGCTTCATTGTAGCTACAACCCGCGGCCTTCCATAAATGCGCAGCCTTTACAACACTTGCCTTATTACTGAGATTGTAGCCTTCATAAACTTCTGTCAATGGCAGCTTCTCGCCCCTCGCTTTCTCCATCCAAAATGCAAATTCGCTGTTACCGTAAACATTGCCTTGTGTGCGCACCAGGCCAATGGCTGTCTGAAGCTGTTTGTTATCCAAAAATTGTTGACCCGTCAGCCACTCGTATTCCAAACAAGCGCATAAGGCAGGAAAAATACGCTGGGGCTCATTTGTTTCAAAGGCAAGCCTGGTAGCAGCCGTTAAACCTAAGAGATGGTCTGCGTTGTCTCCTCTCCGCATTCCAATGGTGGCCAATATTGCCAGCGCATAAATACTGATGACTTTCGGAGACCGGTCATCTTCTTGCAGTTTTGTGGCCAGGGCATGCGCTTCTTCCCAATTGCCTTTTTCTAAAAGATACTTTGCCTTTATCACCAGCAGATAACCCCTTGCCAGGTGGAGATTGTGCTCCTCGCAATAATAGATGCCGGTTTCCAGTGCGGTTAGGGCCGCTGCATAGTCTTTAATGATAAGGTTGTTATTGGCCAGATTGATATAGGCCATACCTGTATAATCGTGGTGGTGTTTTTGTAAGGCCAGTTGAAGGCTCTCCTGCAGCATGGAAAGGCCCTCTTTTTGAAAGGCTGGCATTCTTGTCTTAACGGAACCAACGGTTCCCAATGCAAATGATAGCAAACCATCATCTGCAAGCTCTTTGGCCATTGCAATTGCCTGCTCTCCCCAAACAATGCACTCTTCTGAAAGATTAGCCATCATTCTCAATTGCGCCAGCATGCTGTAAGCAGCTACCTTGGAGGCAGACGTCTTTTGATGCTTCAAGGTTTCTATTGCCTGCATGGTAAACCGTTCTGCATGCTGCAGATCATCATCTATCCAGGAGAGCCAGGATAAAAAGCACAGGCATCTGGCGAGCGCTTCCGTACCCGATTGCTTCTGCAGGATGGATAACGATTTTGTGGCGTAAACGATCGCTTCCTTTACCTGGTTGGTGAGGTAGCATTCATGGGCGTAACCCTCGTACAATTGAAGGGTTGCCTCGTCATCCAGTTCGCGGTGTAGCTCTATAGCAAAGGCATATAACCTTGCGGCTTCAATATGTGCACCCAGTGAAGCCGCCTGCCTGGCAGCCAGCGGTGCATATTTCAGCACCAGGCCTTTTTCGTTTGCGTTCTTTGCATAATGTACGATGCGCTCAATATCGCCTTCTTCTTCAAAAGACTCCAGGAAAAGGTCGAGCATAAGCTTGTTCAGCGCAATGCGCTTGAAGGGTGAGAGCGAATCTTCAATTGTTCGCCGGTACAGTTCATGTTTGAAAACCACCCGGTCGTTTTTTACAATAATTATCTTTAGCGCAAAGCAATGATCCATTTCTTCGTCCCACGATGACTTTATTTTCGCGAAGCGGCTTATCTCCAGTCCTTCTGGTATTACCGAACAAATCTGCCAGGCATGCTTTGTTCCTTCTTCCTGTTGATCGTACACAGCCAGGATGGAATCTTTAATATTCTCAGGAACGCCGGGACTATAATTGGCTAAAATTTCCGTCACGTAAAAGGGATTGCCGCCAGAAATGCTGTACACATCTTCTGCATTGTACCCCTTCTCTATTGCCATGGCCGTTACTGCCTCTTTGGAAAGCGGCGTAAGCTGTATGCGCGTGAAACTTTCCGGGAACATTTGTCCGAGCAGGTTGCGCAACGTGGAAGAAAAAAGTGTTTCGCCATCACGGTAGGTGAGTAAGAAAAGACAGGGCAGTTGCGTAATGCGACGCGCAAAGAACTTGATGAAATCCAGCGTGGCTTCGTCGGCCCAATGAATGTCTTCAAACAATATGATGATGCGCTTATCCTGTCGTTTCAGCTCCCGGAAAAAAGCGGCAAACAATTCAGTTCTTTGCTCAATACTATGCGTAGCGGGCCAGAGTTCTTTGTTTACCTGCCAGATAATATCATACAGCGGGGCAAGCGGACGAGGGGTAAATAATGCATCGCAGGCACCCTGGTAAATGGTACAATTGGCCTGCTGTAGCCGGCAGAATGCTTTTACCAATGAAGTTTTGCCAATGCCCGCTTCCCCACCTACGAAGATGCAATGCCCTTCATTGTCAGCTACTTTTGCAAACTTCGTTTGTAACACCTCCAGAAAATGCGCTCGTTCTATTAACTCCATGTATCAAATTGTAAAATAGGGGTGGCCAGATAAAAAAATAGGGAACTGCACTTAGAGCCCGCAGACGAATAGAGGCTTGTTTTGCACCCGAAACGGAATCACCAAAACTAAATCATTTTACCAGGATAGTAGCCCGGCCTCCTGCAAAGGAAGTACAAAAAAATGGAAAGTTGGTGAGCACGTTATTGCATCAAAACATTATTAACAAGTAAACACAAAAACATCAGTATGAAAAATGTTGAAACATTTGCTACAGCAAAT
>DATJGC010000075.1:0-8176 GCA_035495345.1 Chitinophagaceae bacterium
CCGCGCGTATTGAACATGCAACGCGCAATAAAATCCAGAAGGGGATCGAGGCCGGTCGTGTGTTAGTCAACAGCCGGCAGGTTAACCCCAATTATAAGATCCGCCCCGCAGATGAAATCATTGTTTACAGCGATAAGGAAGTCCATGGCGAGGAAATAGTACCCGAAGAAATGCCGCTGAACATTGCCTTTGAAGATGATGATGTGCTCATCATCAATAAACCCGCCGGCATGGTGGTACACCCGGGCTGCGGTAATTATACCGGCACGCTGATAAACGGCGTGGCCTGGTACCTCACACAACAAAACAAGCAACTATCTGAAGAAAGCCTGCCGCGTTTTGGTATGGTGCACCGCATTGATAAAAATACCAGCGGACTCATGGTGCTGGCAAAAACCGATAAGGCAGTGGCATCACTGGCCAAACAATTTTATGATCACACCGTGTACCGCAGGTACTATGCGCTGGTATGGGGAGATGTGCAGGAAGATACCGGCACCATTGTGGCGCATATTGGGCGTAACCAGAAACAACGCAAGTTATTTGCTGCCTACCCAGACGGTGAGCATGGAAAGGAAGCGATAACGCATTATACCGTACTGGAGCGTTTTGGTTATGTAACCCTGGTAGAATGCAGGCTGGAGACCGGCAGAACCCACCAAATCCGCGTGCACATGCAGTTTATAGGTCACCCGCTGTTCAATGATGACACCTATGGTGGCGATACCATTGTTAAAGGAACGGTGTTTGCCAAATACAAACAGTTTGTAGATAATTGCTTCGCCATCTGCCCGCGCCAGGCCCTGCATGCAAAGGCCATCGGCTTTACCCATCCTACCACCCGCCAGGAAGTCTTGTTCAACAGTGAATTGGCCGCAGATATGCAGGAGGTAATTGAAAAGTGGAGGAATTATGTGAGGAAGAAATAGTGCTAAGTCAAAAGTAAAAAGTAAAAAGTCTTTTGCTCAGAGGTTAAGTCAAAATTCAAAAGTAAAAAAGCTCTTGCTGGGTTGGTTGCACGCGGCGTTCGGTTTGCCGAGAATAGATAACCGAAGTCTAAGCATGTTATTACAAGACCAAGCTGTTGCAAGACTTCGGTTATCTTGCGCGGCCTCGATAAACTGCTTTCTTAGCGGCGTTCGGTTTGCTGAGAATAGATAACCGAAGTCTAAGCATGTTATTACAAGACCAAGCTGTTGCAGACTTCGGTTATCTTGGGCGGCGTGAAACAAACAAAGCAAAAGAACTAAAAACTGCAAACTAAAACTGAAAACTGTATCAAAGCAAAAAAACTCGGAACTAAGAACTACGAACTAAGAACTTAGAATTACTCCGAACCTTGAAAATCAAACAGCGTTGCAGTAAACAACCCGCGTTCGCGCTTCTTGAAGATGGCGTGCCAGTTGCCATTATAGCGGATTAGTTTGGGTACCAGCAGGTCTTTGTAGGTATCCATTTGTACTTCCATTTGCACATTGAAATCATACACGGCGGCATCATAACTGATATCATAGGTACGCGCCACAATGGCAAGACTGCTGCTGTTAAACCAGGTCACCATTTCATTGATCACAATATCATTTTTCTGGCTCCTGCTCAGGTCTTCCCTTGCCTTGATGGTAAAAACATAACAAAGCTGGCCCTGGTATTCTGCCATGTCTATGATAAAATCGTACAGCGGAGATACTTCATCGTCAAAGATGGCTATTTTATCACCAATGAACGGAATACCCGGAATCTTTTTACCGGGGTTGAAGAACAGCATCTTCAATTGTTCCTTGTGTTTGTCTACCCCTTTTTTATTTTTGATAGACAGCTCGCTCCCTTTCACAATATTGTTTTCACCACAGATGCTGTCTTTGGCAAACATAATACCCGCGTACAGTTCACCGGTATAATAATTCCAGTTATGATCCTCATCGTAAATATCACCCTCTACCTTTTCTTCTATTACGCGCGTTGAGCGACAGCCATTACTTACTACCTGCTGGGTCTTGCTTTGCAAAGCGGCCACATCGCCGCCTTTCTTATCGCGCATGCGTATATCATTGAGCGCGGTAAAGCCGAGTACTTTTAAATTTTTAAAGGCTTTGTAGAACGTGGTGTCGTTCTTCACCCTGTCAACAAAACCGGGGATATCCAGGTTGTTTCTGACCACTACTTCGCGCAGGGTGACAACTTTTTTGCCAACGTTTACGGCGCTATCGTGCTGTGCTGCGGCGGAGAATGTGCAGAAGAAAATCAAACTGGCAGGTAACAGGTACTGCATCAACTTCATGAACGGGTTTCAATTGGTACGCGGAATGAGGTAGCGGGCAGCTACTATCTTGAAAAGGCCATTTTGTAATCCACTTTTATTTTGCCTTTAGAGATATCGTCTAATTTTCCTTTTAGCAGTTTGCGCTTGAGCGGCTTCAGGTAATCAATAAAGAGCCGGCCTTCAATATGGTCGTATTCATGCTGGATAATACGGCCGGTGATGCCTGTATAGGTTTTTGTCTGTGGCTGAAACTGTTCATCAAGAAATTCAATGGTAACTTCCGCCGGTCGTTGAATGTCTTCGCGTATTTTAGGTATGCTCAGGCAGCCCTCGTTGTACGGCCATTCCTTGCCGCCCAGGGCTACAATACGGGCGTTGATGAAAAGCTGGCGTGTGCCTGGGTCATCGGGGTACACACCGCGGTCTTCATCTTCCTGGTTTTCAAAAATCTGTGCGCTGTCAATGATAAAGATGCGCACGTCTTTGTTTACCTGAGGTGCTGCCAGCCCTACTCCGTTGCTGGCGTACATGGTTTCCCACATGTCTTCAATAAGCTTGTTAAGACCGGGGTAACTGGCGTCTATATCCTTTGCCACTGTTCTTAGTACGGGTGCGCCATACGCCACTATTGGTAAAATCATTGGTTCTGTTTAACTGGTTCAGAGAAGCTGCAAAAATACCGTAAAAGCGGCTAATTGCCAACGCTTTGCTGAGGGCGGGCAGGCGGTTGCTTCAGGACCGGCGTTCCATGTATTCCTGGAGGAGAATGGTGGCGGCAATTTTATCTACCATCGCCTTATCACGGCGCTGCATTTTTTTCATACCCATCTCTATCATGGCGCCTTTGGCCATTTTTGAGCTGAAGCGTTCGTCTACCGTTTCTACGGGGATGGAGGGAAATTCTTTCCGGAGTCGGTCAATGGCCTTGCGTACATGGGGCGTGGCATGGGTATCGCTATCGTCGAGGTTGCGGGGGTCGCCAATGATGATGCGTTCCACGGCTTCTTTGCTACAATAATCTTTGAGGAATATAAACAGCTGTGGTGTTTCAACCGTGGTGAGTGCGCCGGCAATGATCTGCAATGGGTCTGTTACCGCAATGCCTGTTCTTTTAACGCCGTAATCAATTGCCAGTATTCTTGCCATGGGGTGTTGTTCAATCAATTAATAAAGGGTACCATGCACGTGCACCCATAAATCTACAATCACAAAAACGGCAAACACCACGCTGGCAATGCCATTGGCCGTCATAAAAGCAATGTTTACCCTACTCAGGTCCTGCGGTTTAACAATGGAGTGCTGGTAAATGAGCATCCCTACAAAAACTGCCACACCTATCCAGTAAAAAACGGAGAACCTACCGTAAATACCAGCGGCAATAACGCAGGCGGCGCTTAGTATATGCAATAGTTCTGACACACGCAGGGCGCGCTTTTTACCCAGTGCAGCAGGAATGGAATACAATTGTTGCGACTGATCAAATTCAACATCCTGCAACGCATAAATGATATCGAAACCACTTACCCAGAAAACAACGGCAAATGAAAATAACAATGGCATCAATGCAAAAGCGCCCTGCACAGCCAGGTAGGCACCAATGGGCGCCAGTGAGAGGCCAATGCCCAGGATGATATGGCAGAGTGCCGTAAACCGCTTTGTATAACTATAGCCCAGCACTACCAGCAGCGCAACGGGCGAAAGATAAAAACAGAGCGGGTTGATAAACCAGGTGCATACAATAAATGCCAGCGAGTTGAAGATCACAAAACGGAGTGCGCTGCCCGCGCTGATGATCCCTTTTGGAATTTCGCGAATGGCAGTGCGTGGGTTCTTTGCATCAAAGGCCCTGTCGAGATAACGGTTAAATGCCATGGCCGCGCTGCGTGCAAAGACCATACAAAGCACCACCAGCAGCAGTTTCAGCAATAAATACTGCGCAAAGCCACCCTCGTAGATCACCGTATGCCAGCCGGGTACTACGGAAGCAGGGGAATACATAACACCCAATGAAAAGCCTATCAGTGCAAAGGGCATTGCAAAAATAGTGTGCGAAAATTTCACGAGGCTGAGGTAGTTCTTTATGGTAGACAAGTATGTTTAGTTTTTTAGTTCTTAGTACTTAGTTCCGAGTTTCGAGTTCTTTTGCTTTGAATTCAGTTTTGAGTTTGGAGTTTTTAGTTCTTTTGCTCTGTATTAGTTTTCAGTCTTCAGTTTTCAGTCTTCAGCTCTTTTGCTTTGCTTGTCTCACGCCGCCCAAGATAACCGAAGTCTTGCAACAGCTTGGTCTTGTAATAACATGCTTAGACTTCGGTTATCTATTCTCGGCAAACCGAACGCCGCGTTCAACCAATCCAGCAAAAGCCTTTTGACTTTTTACTTTTGAATTTTGACTTGTCTGTGAAGCAAACGCTTTTTAACTTTTGACTTGACCTTTCAAAAACTTCTTTGCCATTTCCCACAGCACAATACCGGCCGCAACAGATATATTCAACGAATGCTTCATACCCAGTTGCGGTATCTCTATACAACCATCGCAAAGCAAAATGGTTGCCTGGTCTACGCCGGTTACTTCATTGCCAAATACCACCGCCAGCTTATCGCCATCGGCCATTTTGTATTGATTAAGCTGGTGACTGTTCTCCGCCTGTTCAACGGCCAGTACGGTATATCCCTGCTCTTTCAACTGTTCAATGGCTGTTGCGGCGTTGCTAAAATGCTGACTGGTAACTGATTCATCGGCGCCCAGGGCCGTTTTGGAAATTTCTTTGTGTGGCGGATGGGCCGTATAACCTGTAGTGTAAACGGCTTCCAGTAGAAATGCATCGGCTGTTCTTAATACGCTGCCCACATTATAAGCGCTGCGAACGTTTTCCAGCACCGCTATGACGGGTATTTTTTCAGATTCTTTAAACTCCTGTACCGACTTCCGGTTCAGCTCCTCCATACTGAGTTTACGCATGGCGCAAAGATACGAAAAGGAAGTACCCAACGAGGGGCATGCCATCAGATGGCAGACTTGGCAGCCTCAGCTTTTAGCTGCTGATTATTTGGAAGGATTGTCGAATGAAAACACGATGCCACCCAGTATATTAAACCCATAGACGGGGTACTGGTGCCAGCGTTCGTACTTATTGTTGAAGATATTGTTCATCTGCAGCCAGAGATTGAGTGAACGGGTAATCTTATACTCCACGCCTGCGCTTACATCTACGCCCGACTGCCCCTTAAAGTCTTTAAGCGTGGTACCCACCAGGCTGCGGTAAGGTGCACCGCGATAACCGTACAAATCTCCTTTCAGAAAAAAATCTTTGAACAACTGCCACCTTAATGAACTGGTAATTTCCAGCGGCACCAGGCCCCAGGGCTTTGGTTCTCTTTCTACCTTTGTAAAGTTGGTAAGGGTAATGGTATTGTTCCAGCTAAGGTCTTCTCCCTGCGTCCAGCCAATCTCGCCATGCATTTTGATGGCCTGCACCGAGGGTGAATTCAGGATGATAAAGGTCTTGCCATCTGTATTGTCATTTACAAACAAGGGCATATCGCGGTATTGCACGGCGCCAATCTTTGCGCTGTAACTAAAATGATCCAGCAACGAGCCCTTGATGCCGGCATATAGTTCCTGTGTGCGCGTGTTCAGCAAGGTATCCGGTTGTGCCAGCCAGGGGTTAATACCAGCATACCGCTGGTAAGAACCCTTTTCATAATAACCAATCCAACCCGCCTGGAAAGTGAAGCTCTTGTCATTTGTAACAAAATCCGCCATGATGTTGGGCAAAAGATGAAAACGTTTATTATCCCAGGATGGACTCACGCCGGCGCTGAGGTAAAAGTTCTCATTTTTATATTGCACGGTGGGTGATACATAATACAAATTGTTCTGTATCGTAGACTTTGCCACCGGTTTGTAATTGGTAAGGTCTGCAGTGACACCCAGGGTAAAAGAAAAATCATCAAAGGTTTTGGTGAGCGGTAAATTCAATACGGTATTGGTTTCTGTTGCCTTGCCCGCAAAATTGTTTCCGCTAAACGCATCGATCTTTATATTGGGGTTGTAGGTTAAGCCGTATTCTGTAGGCTCCATATTGCGAAGACTGAGTTTGGCCCCGTAGGTTTGAAACCTTTGCCGCAGGTAGTTTTTTGTAAAGGGCAGGGTAGCAGGCTGAAAGCCATACAGGAAATAATCCTCGCTCTTAAAACCAATACCGCCATTCCATTCAAGATTAGAGGATGTTCTTACCGTACCTGCCGCTGATACAGCGGTATAATTGTTTTTCTGAAAAGGTAATTTGCCCTTTGAGGTATAGCCTTTTGCAAATAGGTTGAAAAAAGAACGCTTGCCATCGCCAAAACTAAAGCCGGCCTGCGCATACGGTATGTGAATATTGCCTACCCCCACTTTTATATAGTTGCTGTATTTCCAGCCGGTAGCAGTATCAATCTGTAATGCCACAGGTTTCAGTGGTGCGGGTAGGTAACCCAATAATAAATTTTGCTGTGGAATGCTGTAGGTAAGCCGCGGCCGGGAAGTATCCACTACCGGTGATGCAGCGTTGAAATTTATTTTCACAGCCTCGCGCAACACGGGTTTAAAAGAAGAAGTAATATCAATGGTACGCTTTCTGCCAGTGGTATCCTGTGCAAATGCACCGGCTACCACGGCCATGCCCAGTGAAAGAAGTAAACCTGTTTTTTTATATTGGCTGATGTTCATGCTGTCTTGATGATGATGATGTAAGAGATTGTTTATTGCTCACTTTTTCGCAATCTTTCTAACCGCCCGTCTTACTACCTGCTTTTTCTTCTTCAGTTACCTGGCTCAGCTTGCGCTGCGCGGCTTCCTTTAATTCTGGCAGCGTGGCATTGTCTACAATACTCTGGTAAGTGGCTTTTGCATTAAAGTAATCCTTCTCCTTAAAATAAATATCGCCCAGCAGCAGGTAGGCACGTGTAACCCAGTCTGCATAAGAGCCGGATTTATTGATGACTTCAAAGGCCGACTTCTCCGCGTCTTTCAACTTATTTTGATCGAACTGGCAATGCGCAATTTCATAGCGGGCTTCTGCACCATAGGCTGATTTGTTCAGCCCCGCGGCTGTCCGGAAATAAGGAATGGCCGCTTCACACTGGTTGGCAGACTGTGCAGATTTGGCCAGCACCATATTGGCCAGCACCTTATCATCTGTACTGCTTCCTTTCTGATTCAGCAGGTCTTTAGAGTTTTCGGTGGCTTCTGCCCATTTCTTCAGTTCATACTGGCTGCGCAGCAAGCCGCGCATGGCTTCCAGTTTGTTCTCCTGGTTAGAAGCAAACTCCTTCAATCTGGAGAAGTATTTCTCTGCCTTCTCATAGTTTTTCAGGTCGAAGAAATTGAGGCGCGCCGCCAGCAACAAAGATTTTTCACCAAACTTGTTCGGCGCACGATCGCCTACGGCTTCATACCCTTCGGCTGCCTTCGCCCAGTTCTTCTGGTTGTAATAGATTTCGCTCCTGTAATACCAGGCTTCAATTACATTTCTTCCTTCCGGGAACTTGGCCAGGTAACTATCAAACCGGCTCAGCGCATTTGCAAAACTGCCGTTGTTAAACTGCACCTCGGCTTCTGCATAGGCCAGTGAATCTTCCTGCGAAGCAGAAATATCTACGCCCAGGCCACGGGCAAAACTTACATACTCGCCGCTGCGACCGTCTTCTACATAAATCACTTTTGCATTGTCAAGCGCCTCTTCGGCTTCGGGCGAATTGGGGTATTGCTTCAACAAAGCATTGTATTGGTTGAGTGCTTCTTTGTTGTTATTAAGGTTGTAATTGGCAACGCCCAGTCTTAACAGCGCACGGGGTTTTAAAGACTCATTGGCGGTATTGCTCACCACTTTTTTCAGGTAAGGAATAGACTCCCTGAACTTTTCATCTGCCAGG
>DATJGC010000076.1:0-9592 GCA_035495345.1 Chitinophagaceae bacterium
ATTTGCTGGCTTCTACCGGTTTCCAGGAACAGGCCCTGAAACAATTTAGTGCGCAATCGCCGCTGGGCCGAGTGGGCCACCCTGATGAAATTGCCGCCGCCGCAGTATTCCTCGCTTCTGATGAAAGCAGTTTTATGACGGGCAGCGAAATATTTGCAGATGGTGGCATGGCACAGGTATAAGTTTTAAAAAACAAAAAAATCGGTTATGCAGCAACTTCAAAAAAAAGTGGGCGAAGCCAATGGGCTGGCCTCGCTTGCTTTATACGACTTCGCATTTACGGTGGGCGATTTGGGTGCCTCGGTGGAATGGTATACCCGTGTATTGAATTTTACTTTGATCAGTGAATCAACTTTTGACATTCCCGGCAACCATGCTTCCGTTGCTATCATGCACGGTGCAGGCATTAAATTGGAGTTGCTGCACATTCCGGGCGGCAAACGCATAGAAGAATTATTTGCGCCCGTGCCGCTGCACCTTGTTGTTATTGGTAATAAAGCTGTGGTCTTCCAGGTGGAAGATATAAAAATAGCATCTGAGGAACTTGCAGCCAAAGGCGCCAACTTTCTTTGGCGGGAGCGCTACCTTGCCGGTGATAAAATGCTGTGTTCAATGATAGAAGATATTGACGGCAACAAGATCAATATTTTTCAAAAAAATACGACTGTTTAAACCCGCATACACTAATGCAATGAATAAGATTCCCTCGGCAAAAGATTTATTCTTATCCTACCTGCAAAACCTGGGCAACCCGTCAAAAATTATCGATTTGTTTCACCAGGATGCAGCTATAGAAATACCTTATTTACAGAGTTTGGGAATGCCCTGGCAATGGAAGGGCAGAGATACTATACTCGCTTTTCTGCAGGGACTGCCCTCTGTTTTTTCCGGGTTTATCATTCACAATATACACATGCATATAGATACGCCCGGGCAGGCTTTCGGAGAATACGAGGTTCAATGTACTGTAGTAGCCACCGGCCTGCCCTATCACCAGCGGTACATGGGGAGGCTTGTAGCTGAAAACGGGAAGATCCTTTTGATAAGGGAAGCGCTTGACATGGCAGAAGTTGCCAAATCAATGTTTCCGAAATAGGCAGGAGTTAATGGTTGCGTACAAGGCTTCCGTTTAAATATACTGCGGCTCGCCTAACAGGCTCTCTGTTAAAGCGCCCGGTCCGGGAAAATTATCCAGTGTAAATACAAGTTTGAGGGTTGTGCCGTTATCATTTTTAATGCTGAGCTGGCCGTTAATATCATCGGTGAGTCCTTTTATCAGTCTTACGCCCAGTGAGCCCTTCGGGTGGTTCAACAATGTTTCATCGATACCAATGCCATTGTCAGCAATGCTCAGCACAATTTGCTGTTCATGCTGCTGCATGCTGATAGCAATAAGACCCTTTGCTTCATGCTGAAAAGCATGCTTCATAGCATTTGTTACCGCTTCATTGATGATTAATGCAACCGGAATGGCCTGTGACACCCCAAGATGAATGGTTTCAATGGCTAAACGAAAATCAATGGTGGGTTGCGTATCCGGATTGAAACTTTCTTTTAGGTAACGGATAAATTCCGGCAAGTATACAGCCATGTTAATCACTTTTATATCATCAGACTGGTAGAGCTTCTGGTGAATCAATGACATGGCATAAATTCGGTGCTGGCTGTTTTGTATGGCTTTCAGTGCGTCATTCTCCAGGTAATGAGCCTGGGATTCTAATAAACTAATGATGGTATGTAAATTGTTTTTTACGCGGTGATGCACTTCTTTCAACAACCATTCTTTTTCATCTACCAGGTGCCGTAGCTTTATATTTTGCCGGTTAATAGCCCGGTTGGCGCGCTGTTTTAATGTAAACCTGTTAAACAGCAGGGCCACTATCACCAACAGCATGATTGTACCTGCAATCATGATATCCCTTACAAATTTATTTTTCTTTATTTCGGCCTGTTGCACCAGTCGTTGCTGGGTAAGCAGCCGGATATCTTTATCTTTCTTTTCACCTTCGTATTTCAGGTTAAGTTCATACATGGTCTTTCGCTGTGCAATGTTGACATTTGAATCAGAATACAGCTTGTATTTGATGTGGTTTTCCAACGCAGATTTATAGTTTCCTTCCAGCGAGTCCATCTTATAGTAAAGTGAATATTTAAAGGCTACTGCTCCGGCGGCGGTTCTTTCCTTCACCATTGCCAGTTCAATAAACTGGCGGGCTTTCATGATACGGTTCTTAGTTACATAATACTCGGCAATGGTTAAATAGTCGCCGTACATCTCGGAGTAAGGGTCTGCGGTGGGATGGAGCCGGGCCAGTCGTAGCAATTCCTCAAATTTGCTCTCCGCCAGCGCCGGCCTGTTCAGTAATTGGTAACAAGTTCCAAGGGATGATAATATCTGTAGTTTCTCCCAAACCGTTATTGGCGGAAATTTATTTGTTACGCTATCTATAAGGTGCACTGCCAGGGCTGGATTGTTCATATCATAGCCTACAATGGCTGTCAGAAACATAATACTTCTGTACCAAAAGAGATGGTTTTCTTTTGTACCCTTGCTCATGGCAATTTTCAACCACTTAAGGCACTCGCTTGTTTCACCGATGTTAGCATGGGCGATGGCCATTCGGATATCAGAAGTTGGCGCTAGCGCCTTGTAGCCAGACCACCTGATGTTTTCCACAGCCGCTTTGGCATAATTCATGGCACCCAAATAATCTCCGGTATTGGTAAGTACATACGACAAATGATTCTGCGCACAAAACACGTGTTTGAAGCCGGTTTCGGCAGAAAGCCTGATGATCTCTCGTAAATCTTTTTCGGCAAGAAAAAAATCCCCGTTGCTGTTGCACAAGGTAATTTTCCAAAGCATTTCAATCTGCTTTTCCACTAACCCCAGTGATTGGTATAGTTTGTAAGACTGATGGTAGTAATGTTCTTTTGTACTGTCAGTGGGTGGAAGCAAATCTCCCATGCGCATAAACGCATTGGCGGCCACCTGCCGTTCGTTAGCATTGCCTGCAGTGGTTGTCTGCTTTGCAAATAGTTGTTTACTCTCCTCAATATTTTCTTTCTGGTAGGTTAACTCAGCCCATTGATAAAGACATTCGGTTTTCCAGCCTGTGTTTCCCGCGGTATTGGTTGCTGCTGTAGCAAGCTGAAGATAATGGGAGGCGCTGTCCAGATCATTCCTGCTATTCCCCAACTGGTGTACATACCATAAGAAAATTTCCAGCAGGCCTTGTATACGCTGACCCGTGTAGATGTTTGCCAATGCCTGTTTGGCTTCTTTCAGTTGACCATTGTTTACCAGGGCGGTTATCGGGCCATCCCTTCCTTCCGGAAATGTTTCTTTGTACGGCAGCAGGAAAGGCAGCTGCGTTACCTGGCGGGCAATGTCCATGATGCTGTCCTGGTCAAGGTTGTGTTGGGTAAGATAGTTTGCGTATTCAAATATGGTCTTGACCAGTAATCGTTTTTGTGCAGTGCTGTAATTGTTTACTGTGGCTGTTCCGGTTAAGGCCTGGCCGGTTAGGTGGCCGCCAGCCAGCACCAGCAGCAGGAAAAGCACGTGCCGCAGGAGTGAAAGGGCGGAGTAGTGGGTTTTAGACATACAGCTGTTCCTGGTTTACAACAGCCGGTAAAGGATTATCTATCACAAAACTATCCAGGGCAAATACAAGTGTAATTTTTGTTCCGTTATCCACCTCAAAAGAACAGCTTGCATTGATATCGCCGCTGAGCCCTTTAATCAGCTTTAACCCCAGTGTCTCCAATGGCTTTTTCAGTACGGCTTCATTTATACCAATACCGTTGTCGGCAATCACAAGGGTAACCTGGTTGGCTTTTTTGTGCATAGTAATTTCAATATTGCCTTTTATATTTCCCGGGAACGCGTATTTGATGGAATTGGTTACCGCCTCGTTAATGATAAGTGCAATAGGTATTGCCTGTGATATGCTGAGATTGATAGGTTCAATATCCAGGTTAAATGTGATCTTGTAATGCATGTCAAAACTCTCATCCAGGTAACGGATAAATTCTGGCAGGTAAACAGACATATCAATGGCCTTTACATCCTCTGCCTGGTAGAGCTTCTGGTGTATCAGCGACATTGCATAGATTCTATGCTGGCTGCTTTCAATTGCCTTCAGCGCGTCATTTTCAAGATAGGCTGCCTGAGATTCAAGCAAGCTGATTACCGTGTGCAAATTGTTTTTTACACGGTGATGCACTTCCTTCAATAACCATTCTTTCTCCTCAACAACGTGCTGCAGTAAGGCATTTTTCTTATTAATGGCCGCATTTGTTTTTTGTTTTAAGGTAAACTGTTTGTACAATAAGAAGAGGATGACCAGGAGGAAGGCAACAGCGGAGATAACAATATTTCGGATCAAGGCAGAGCGCTTCAGTTCTGCTATTTGAATTTTCTTTTCCTGGGTTAGCAGTTGTATATTTTTTACGTTTTCAGCAGTGTTGTATTCCACTTCAAGCTGTTGCATCTGCTGGGTTTTCTCCTGGTTAAAAATGGAATCATTTGCTTTGTTAAATTCCTGCAGGTGGAAGACAGCGGCTTTATAGTCGCCGGTAGCCGTATCCAGCCTGAACCAGTGTTTATAAAATGTGGCTGTTTTATTTGAAAACGGTATCAGCTTTAGCATTTGTTCTTGTTTGTTTAAGTAATAGCGAACCAATGCAAAATGCCGCAGTTTTAAGTAACCCTCTAAAATGGTCTGGTATCCTATCATCTCCGCACCAGGTTCAAATTGCGCGTGTTTCAGCAGCGCCGCCATTTGACCGCAATAATATTCCACCTCCTTAATGCGGTTTAGCTGGGTAGCAATAAGCAAACGAATCCGTATCTGCGCCAACAAGGTTAGTCCATTGAACCGTTGCGGATATTTTTTTACTATTCTATTTAGTACAGTCTCGGCTTCAGTAGCCTTGTTCAGTTCAAGGTTAGTAACGCAAATATTGTGCAACAGCAGGTAAATGGCATCTATATCTTTGTATCGCTCACCTACAGCCAGTCCGTTATACAAATAGGGTAATGCTTTTTCAAGCTGCTTCAGGCGGGCATATATTATTCCGGTGATATTATTGATTTGGCATAACTGGATACTGCTGTCTTTATCTTGTTCAGCAGCCTGCAGGGCAAGAAGGGAGTAACGCAAGGCATGACTATAATCACTGGTATTAAAATAGACGGTAGAATATACAATATATACACCCTGCAATGCCGTGTAATGAATACTTTGGTAATATTTTAAGGAAGAATCCAGTGCGTGTAAGGATTTAGACATATTAATCCTGTCGCTTTTTTGCAGGTAGAGATCAGCGAGCACTTTGTAATAAAAAGCTTTCCGCTCAACGGGGCTTGATGGTTGAAAGCAACTGAGCGCCTGCTCTACCAGGGCCGTTTTCTCTTCTAAATTTGTATCGTATTCGTAATACTCCGACTGCTCAAAATAGGCTTCGGCTAAGAAAGGGTTGTTTTTCTCCTCCTTTAAAATACGAATAGCGGCTTCACCGGTTGTTTTTGCCAGTTCCTTTTGCCCGGTTTCTCTTAAATAATATGATTTGGTCAGAAGGATCTGTCCTCTACAAATTGCGCACTGTAGTTTTGTAGTAAGTTGTTCGGCCTGCTGTATGAACGCCATTCCGCTGTCGAGATCTGCTTTGTATTCCCCTTGCTTGTAAATATGAAATTTGGCCAGCTTCAATAGTAACGTTACGGTAGACTCGTTAGAAGCACTTTTTGCCAGTGCTTGCACTAAACTGTCTGCCTCATGCCTTGAGATATTCTGTGGTAAAGAGGTCTTGCAAAGGCAAAGACCCAGCAATATCGCAAGGAGTTTTTTCATGCGTGGATGTGGTTGTTGTGAAAATTATTTTCTCCCTCACGTCAGTGTTGTTTCGATGGGATAATGGCAAATGCCTTAATGCTTTTTAAAGGGCTCGGAACAATGCGGCAAAAAGTAAGAAAACAAAAAGTTAAAAGCGGTTATTCAATGGTTGTTAAGAAGGAGCACCGCCTTATAGTAATTTATGCCCTTTTCTACGCTCCGCCAAAAGAATCTCTTCGACAGCCGGGTAAATCAACATTACATTTTTGTTATCTGCCTGCGTGTAAGCCCATGCCTTTGCATAATGCCTGATGCGGAAGCGCCAATGGTATTGCACTTCCGCATCAAAGCATATATAGTATTCTTGCATTTACCGACTTTATTTCAATTCCGAAAGTCGATATTTGGCACACAGGTTTCTTGTGCCACGAATCCAGGTTATTTGATTATTTGATTCAAATGCAAGCGTGTGCCGGGCGCCGATGAATGATGGAGCTTTAGATCTCCAAAAAAAGATCTTACAGTTAATCAAACCGCACTAGGCTACTACCTGGTATCTTTCACCAACTTCTTTTGTTTTACGGGCGATCTCGTCCGGGTGTAAGATGCCCTTTTGCAGAAGGCAGTTGGATGCTGCAATAATCCATTTTTCATAGTAGCTTAATTTACCTGCCAGGTCTGGACCTATATTTTCAGTAGCCCTCCGCTTTTCTTCTGTATTTACTATCTTATGGTAGTCCAGCACATCCAGCAGCGCATGGCAACGTTTTTCCCATGGGTACAATGCCCGTTCGGTGATGGTGATCTTGTCGTTACAGGTTGTTCCGCCAAGATCATTGGGCAGGTGTTTGATGAAGTATTCAGTGTCTGACATTGTAGTTCATTTTGATGATAAAGAATCATTGTTTGGTATTGGGTTAAGCGCGCAGCACTTTTACACCAATCATGGCATCCCTGGTTACCAGTGCGGCAAGTTGTGATTCGGTATAGTTTTCGGTACCGGCTGGTCGCAGGGGCAATACCATATACCGAAGATTGGCGGTTGAATCCTTTACCACTATATCTACATGCGCTGGTATGATGGTGCCAAATTCTTCCAATACGGCTCTTGGTTCTTTTACTGTTCTTGACCGGTATTCTTTACTCTTATACCAGTCTGGCGGCAATCCCAGTACAGGCCGCGGGTAGCAGGAGCAGAGTGTGCAGACAATCACATGGTGCACCGTTTCTGTGTTTTCAACCACGGAAAAGTCTGTGTCGTCATACATATCAATGCCCATTTCTTTTGCAGCAGCTACACCATTGTCCAGCAATCGCTGTTTAAAGGCGGGGTCCAGCCAGGCCCTTGCTACCAGCATTGAACCCAGTGCCGGTGAGCGTGAATCAAGCACTTCAATCTGTTCCCTTATTTCAGCGGGCCCCAGCAGGCCTTTTTCTACCAGCAGTTCCCGTATACTGATTTCAAGAATTTCATAAAAGCCAGGCTTTTCATCATGCGTAATAGCGGCATGTGCATCGTGTGGGTGGTGGTGCTTCTTACTCATTCTTATAAGGTTTTAATGTTTTCCAACCAGGGTTCAAATACTTCTATTTCCAGACGGTCGTTCTTTTTTCCGGTGTAAGATGGCCAGAGTGCGTCTTGTGGTATGCTTACCAGGTAACACCACAATTTGTTGCCTGCGTTTTTGCCAAAGCCTTCTTCTTCCGGGTTCACGTACCTGCCAAGAATTTTTGTAATGGTGACCAGCTTGCCGCGCATGTACATGGGTACACGGTAGTGGCCAATGGGAAACCGCTCTGACACTTTCACCGCATCGCCCACGCTGTATTTTGCCGGGTTATGACTTACTACCTGTTGCATAAAAACTTGGTTTATTCTGATGACTGATTGTTTGCAGTTGTAAAATTACATTGAGCGCCCGCTCAATAGATGTATACCTACGTTTGGGATTTGTATATATCGGAGTATATCAGTGTAGCAAAAGCACCCGTACGCCAGGCGCCTTCTGAAATTGCCGGTTTGTTGCGCTCGATTTTTTTGGCGGCATCCACGTGAACTGTAGAACTTTTATGTATTTTGCTATATGCGCAAACCTTCCGTGGATGAACTTAATTTGATGAAAAAAACAGTAGATGCCGTGTATCTATTGTCTGACGAAGATTGGGCTGGTTTTTCAGGTGCATGGCACAAAATAACGCTTAAGAAAAACCAAACCATCACTGTTGCCGGAAACGTGGAGCGCTATCTGTATTTTATTCTTGAAGGGGTGCAAAGGATTTTCTTTTTGGACGAAAAAGACCGCGAAGCAACCCTGCTCTTTACCTATGCACCCTCGTTCGGTGGGGTGATTGATTCAATGTTTTTACAGCAGCCATCCAGGTACTATTTTGAAACGCTGTCAGCGTCGGTTTTACTGGCTATGCCCTTCGACAAACTTTGTGACTTGATTAAAGGAAGTGCTGCTATTAACAGTTTCATTGCAAGGTCGCTCACTATATCTCTAAGCGGTTTACTGGAGCGGATGACTGAGCTGCAGGTGTTTTCATCTGAAGAGAAATTTCAAAAATTACTGCAACGTAGTCCGCATATACTCCAATTGGTTCCTCAGAAATACCTTGCCAATTACATCGGCATTGATCCCACTAATTTTAGCAAACTAATGAATCGTTTGCGAATCTAATTCTTGGTAATTACCAAGATTTTAAGCGGCGGTTTGTTTGAATTTTGTTTTGAGAAGAAATCGAAAAACATGAAAAAACAAACAAAACACCCGTGCTTATTTCAAAGAGACTGATTCTCCTTTCAGTTTTGTGCTTTTATATGATAAAGGATAAAGATCGAAAATAGTAAGATTATGCAAACAGATTCTTTCATTTTAATTGATGACTTGATCAACCGCCTCTCTGCCATTACGGAGAGGGTTGAGAGGTTAAAGTTGCTTAGTCCAGGTGAAATGAACGCAAAAAAAAGCGAAAAAGACTGGAGCTTGCTGGAATGTATAGAGCATTTAAATTTGTACGGCGACTTCTATCTAGCGGAAATTAACAAACGGATCGGCGCTGCACCGAAGTCAGGCAGGTCTGGTATTTTTAAAAGCGGCATGCTAGGAAATTATTTGGCCAACCTGGTGAAAGTAGAGAATGGCAAAATTAAGAAGATGAAGACCCCCTCAAATATGAATCCTGTAAATTCTTGTTTAACGGTTAGTACGATTGACAAGTTTTTAAAGCAGCAGGACTTACTCATAAGTTTATTAAAACAGTCGAATAACATAGATTTAACTAAAGTGAAAACATCTGTTGCTTTCACAAAATTCATTCGGCTAAGATTGGGAGACACATTCAGGTTTATGGTTAACCATATTGAAAGGCATGTATTACAAGCGGAAAGAACTCAAACCAGGGATCCAATGATCTAGTTTCGTGCGCATGTTGAACCCATCATTCTGTTCATGTTGACGCGCTGTTCTTGGATGTTGACCGATCGCTGTAAAAGATTGGTTAGTGTGTGACAATTGAGCACATGGGAGGAGCTTCGCATGGCCGAAGATATTTTTGATATACTTCACTAATAAATGACTATGGAAAAGGGAACTTATATTGACAATACTAGCACATACAACCTACTTGACTACAGCCGCTCTCACAGTCAGCTGCTTTATCGAAAGCGAGTGGAGCAACTAAACACCGATATTATATTCAAATCTGTACAATCTATTTTTATGCCCGTTAGCTTCGTGGGTCTGGCAATT
>DATJGC010000077.1:0-4993 GCA_035495345.1 Chitinophagaceae bacterium
GCAAAAATAAGGTAATTGGAATGTTTAAATGTCAACTGCCAGAGGGAGAACGGTAAAAAAAGCAGGCGGCAGTTGTATGCAGCGAGCGCGTATTACTTCATGAAAAAAATAACGTACAGCCAAACAAACGGGCTTACCATCAGCAAAGAATCAAACCTGTCTAAAAAGCCACCATGGCCGGGCATGATACTACCGCTGTCTTTTACACCCGCCATGCGTTTTAGCTTGCTTTCAAAAAGATCACCCAGTACGCCAAACACCGCAACAATGGCGGCAATGCAAATCCAGTCGGTGGCCTGGTATACAGCGCTCCACCTGCCCAGCAGGGCAATCACAACAATACATAAGATGGCGCCGCCGATGGTTCCTTCCCAGGTTTTCTTAGGCGATATTGAAGAGAACGGGGTTTTACCAATAAATGAACCCACCAGGTAAGCCATGGTATCATTGATCCACACCGCAGCCAGTATACCCAGCGGCAATACAAAACCGTTGATGTCTGCAAAGCTGTCGCCACCCTTTCTTACCATACCCATGCCCCGCAGGTGCATCAGCAATGCAAGGCTTAATGAAATATAGAGCAGGCCAAAAGCAGAATGCCCAATATTTTTTAGTTCTACCTGTTTAGAAAACAGCAGCTCTGTAATGGGCAATACAAATACCGCAATAATACCCAGCCACCAACCAATGGCGCTTAATTTTATGCCCAGTATATTAAATGAATCATGCGTAAAGTATAACATCATACACCAGCCTGCCAGCATTACGCCGTATTGGTGAAAAGGACTGATATTCTTATACCCCGGGTCTATCTTGCTTACCAGTTGCTGGTATTCTATCCAGCAACCAAAGTGAATGACGGAAAACAGCAGGAAGAAACTCCAGTAATTCCAAAGCAATCCACCCAGCATCACTACTACAAAAATAGCAGCCGTGCCTGCCCTTGTTTTAAATGTTGCAATGTTTAGTGCCATATAGATAAAGTGGAAGCTGCCGTTTACACAAGGGTGGATTCTAAGGAAGGGCCATCCATGGGCGGAATTTTATTGATCAGTCGCTGTGAAGAAACGCGCTGAAAAACACGCAGCAGCAGCACCACCACCAGCAATGCCGGTATGCCAATCCAGATCGGTGCATTCTCCGTGGCAGCATCGCGCACCGGCTTTCCGTTGCTGTACAGGTAGTACATATAGCTTAGCGCAAAGGCGTTGTTGATAAAGTGCGCGGTCATGTTCAGCCAGATGCTTTTGGAATAATAGAACAGTAAACCCAATACAACCCCCAGCGCAAACCTTGGCAGAAATCCGTAAAATGAAATATGCACGGCACTGAAGATGATACTGGTAATAACAATTGCCAGCATAGGTCTTTTAAACCATGCAATTAATACCTGCTGCAGCGCACCCCTGAAAATGGTCTCTTCAAAAATGGCGGGGAAGAGCGCCATAACTACCAGTGAAAAAATAAATTCACCGGGAGAATGCATGGTGGCAAGTGCTTCTACCTGCATATTGTAATTATCTTCCAGCTTTTTGAAATAAGTCTCCAGTGATTTTGATAAGGGAATAGACTGTGTAAGCTCTCCCAATGCGCCTACCAGCGGAAGGCAAAGCAAAATGATGGCAATGGTAAGCAATAGTTGCTGCGGGTTAAATCCCTCACGGTAACCAAGGTACGCAAACGGACGGCGGCTCAGCAGCCTGGCAGTAACCAGCGCTGGTATAAAAAACATAAACAGCACAGAAACCATTTGCATGATGCGTGCGGCATTGGCATACTGTGGGTTCATAATGTCTTTTTCAAACCCCATGATGCCCCTGCCGGTCATGGCCATCCAGATGCCCGCCCCTGCAAGGGCGCCAATGATTAGCCCGGCCCCCAGTAAACCCAGCAAAATGAAAAATGCCGCGCTGGGCGACACTGGCTTGAACTGGTTATATTCGTCATAATCTACCATAGACTTCCGGATAATTTTTTTAAATTTGCGGTTCTTTTATTACAATGATAACAGTAGGCAAGATACAACTTCCAGACTTTCCATTGCTACTTGCGCCCATGGAGGATGTGAGTGACCCGCCGTTCCGGGCCGTTTGCAAAGACAATGGCGCAGACCTGATGTACACAGAATTCATTTCTTCTGAAGGACTGATACGCGATGCTATCAAGAGCCGCCAGAAGCTGGATATCTTTGACTACGAGAAACCCGTGGGCATACAGATTTTTGGGGGAGACGAAGAAAGCCTTTCCCTGGCCGCAAAAATTGTGGATGTTACCAACCCTGATCTGCTGGATATTAACTTTGGCTGCCCTGTAAAAAAAGTGGCTTTAAAAGGCGCCGGCGCGGGTGTGCTGAAAGATATAGACCTGATGGTGCGCCTCACCAGCGCGGTGGTAAAATCTACCTCGTTGCCGGTTACCGTTAAAACAAGGCTTGGTTGGGATGATAGCAACCGCAATATTGAAGAAGTGGCTGAACGCCTGCAGGATGTAGGCATTCAGGCATTGGCCATCCACGGGCGTACCCGTACCCAGATGTACAAGGGTGAAGCCGACTGGACGCTGATTGGCAAAGTAAAAAACAATCCGCGCATCAAAATTCCCATTTTTGGTAATGGCGATATAGACTCACCTGAAAAAGCGCTTTCGTATAAAAATAAATACGGCGTAGACGGCATCATGATCGGTCGCGCTGCCATTGGCTACCCCTGGATATTTAACGAGATAAAACATTTTATGGCTACGGGCGAGCATTTGCCTGCACCTACCATTGACGACCGCATTGCTGTTTGCCGCAAACACCTCTACAAGTCTTTTGAATGGAAGGGACCCAAGGTAGGCATCTTTGAAATGCGCCGCCACTATGCTAATTACCTGAAGGGGCTACCCAATATAAAAGAATACAGGAACCGCCTGGTTACCCTTGCTACCGTGCCGGAGATTGATGCGGTGCTGGATGAAGTGGCCACCGTGTACGCAGGTTTTGAGTTTGAAAAGACACCCATAGAGCTCATCAACTACCATGAAAAATGCCCTGTATAAGCTTCGGGGAAAAGGAGTGGTGCACGCAATTTCAAGACTTCAACAACAGGTAATCGTTGCTGCTTTGTGTATGACAAGCTGCATAACTAGCGTATTGCCGATTGTATGGTTTCACTCATGGGTTCAATGCCCGGACCAAAATAATGAGTGAGAAAGCCTTCTTCATTCACCAGGTATTTAGAAAAGTTCCAGGTAGGTGCCTGGCTGTTCCAACCGTTTTTTGCGGGGTCGGTGAGCCATTGAAAAACAGGGTTCTGCTGATTGTTTTTTATTACGACAGACTTTTGCGCCAACGGAAAGCTTACACCAAAATTTTTCTTGCAAAAACTGGCAATCTCTTCATCTGTGCCGCTCTCCTGCTGTTTAAAATCATTGGCCGGAAACCCTATTACCACCAACTTTCCATTGTACTGGTTATACAACTGCTGCAACTGCTCATACTGGGCGGTGTAGCCACAAGCCGATGCGGTATTTACCAGCAATAGCTTTTTACCCTTCAGTGATGCCAGGTTAAAAGAAGCACCATCGTTCAATACCATTGACAGTGTGTACAGGGGCACCGGTGGCGGCACTGCTGCATGTGTTATCACCTCCCTGTTGCTATTGGTAACCTTATTTATCCACGCCAATACGGGGTACATCGCCTTCAACACTTTTTGCCTGCCGGTCATATTTTTTGAGTTGCTGTTTACAATCAGTATATACCCCGTTAATGCGAGTATACACATGGCTATTACAATTAAGGCCTTGCTAAGTTTGCTGCGCATCTGAATGTAGTTAATTACTCTACCTGTTACACTGTAACGCCTGCTTTACAGACTGCAAAGGTCTCTCATTATTGCCGGTAAACAAGTTCTTTGTTAGCGTACATTCCTTATTGTTCAATAGCAGTAGTAATTTCAGTGCTGAGTGGTTCAATGGCCGCCCCAAAATAGCCTATAAGCATGCCTTGTTCATTTAAGAGGTATTTGCAAAAATTCCAGGTGGGCGGTTGCAGGTTCCACCCATTTTGTTGCGGGTCAGTAAGCCAGCGGTAAACGGCATTTTGCCTGCGGCCATTTTTTACCACGCTTTTCTTCATTATTGGAAAACTTACACGGAACTGCTCCTTACAAAAGAGGGCTATCTGTTCATCGTTGCTATCATCACGGTCAAAGTCCGTTGTGGGAAAGGCCAGTACCACCAACTTCTCCTGGTAACGTTTATACAATTGTTGCAGCGCATCAAACTGTTGTGTAAAACCGCAGCCGGAAGCCGTATTTACCAGTAATATTTTTCGCCCGGCTAAATCTTTTAAGTTAAAGGATGCTGCATTGCCATCTTCTGCAGTCAAGCCGTAAAAAGACACCAGCGGCACCATGGGTGCATGCAGTATGATTTTTCGCTTATTCTCAGAAAGTTTGGAGACGCGTACGTACAAAGGATATACTGCCTTAAAAAATTGTTGTTTTACAGTCATAGGTATTGCTGATACAGCAGCGTAACCTGCTTAAACGCCAAAGCAGCCAGTTTGTTATTTAATTTTTCTTTTGGAGGCGCTTTAAGGCGGGCCAACGCACAATTTTTTTTATTTTGCGTATAAACCACCTTCATGAAAGTACACTCCATAGCGCCATTTGTTCCGTCTGGCAGTGATTTCCAGGCTTCCAAACAGTTCTTCCAGGCCCTGGGTTTTGAACTTACCTCAGACCAGCACGGGTATGCCGGGTTTCAAAAAGACGGTTGCGCATTTATACTACAGGATTTTAACGATAAGGCCTTTGCTGAGAACCTGATGCTGAGTGTAAGAATTGATGATGTAGCAGGTTTCAGGGAAGAAGTCTTACAGAAAAAGCTACCGGAGAAATTTGGGATACGCATCAGCGATATCAGGCAGCAACCCTATGGCAAAGAAGTAAACATTATTGACCGCGCCGGTGTGTGCTGGCATTTTATACAATGAGGCGCTTATTTT
>DATJGC010000078.1:0-3659 GCA_035495345.1 Chitinophagaceae bacterium
CCATTCTCCACGAAAGAACAACCTAACAAGCAGGCGCAGAAACCCGCCATAGATATTATTTTTTGCCCACTCTATCTCTTCGGGAGAAAGCGGGCAATCTTTGCTATTTAGAAATTGAAGCCGATAACCAATGGTTTCAGCGGAACCACGTTCATTACTAAAAAATTTTCCGGTGGCATTTCCTGTGCGTCTTCTCCACCACGAAAGTCCGTCCGGGATCACGAGCGCCGGATATTTTTGTGCAAGCCGTAACTGGATATATGTGTCGCCGGTAGCCACGTGTACCGGAAGCCCTGCAGCTTTCAAAATGTCCGTATTAAAAAATACGCGTGTAAAGTTACCACCTACTATGCCTTCATCCATGTATTCAAACCTGTACATATCAACCGGTGCTATTTTGTATGGGTA
This sequence comes from Chitinophagaceae bacterium, assembly GCA_035495345.1. Lineage (GTDB taxonomy): Bacteria > Bacteroidota > Bacteroidia > Chitinophagales > Chitinophagaceae > JACMLD01. The sequence continues at coordinate 409 of DATJGC010000078.1, forward strand.
CAGTATGCGGTGATCCCAATGCCGGCAAAAGTACATGCTACAATCCTGAAACTTTTTAGCATAAGAAACAAACACTGCCAATGCATGCGGATAAATGACATCATCACCATCTATAAACAACAGGTATTTACCCGAGGCCATCTGCAATGCCTTATTGCGGTTTGGATACTCACGCAAATTGGTTTCATTTCTGTACGTTTTTATACGCGGATCTTTGTATTGGTTAATAATATCCCATGTTTCATCGGTTGAGCTATCGTCACCAATAATGTACTCAAAGTGGGGGTACTGCTGGCCTAGCACACTTTCAATTGTCTGACGCACAAATTCGGCTGAATTGTACGTAACTGTTATAACGGTTATCAAAGGAAGAAAAGAATCTTCACGCTCAGGCATACGTAAATTCACCTTTGTAAAACGCTATAATATTGTTGACATATGTAGCCTTGCTATAATACCGCGCACATAAAGAAAATTGTTCTTTCTGAATGGGCTCAAATGCCACCTCGTTATCAAGAGCAGACATTTTACTAACCATTTCCTGCTTGAGGCGGTCAAAAGAATCATATACAGTGGGAAGCGTTTCAAAATCAGGCGTAAAAAAATCTTCATTGTATACTGCAAATGCGATAGCGCCGCTAAATACGGGTTCTATAAAGTATCCATCCAGGCCCTCTCCAAATGTAAGCGTCCACTTTGCCCTGCTCACAACGGACTTATACTCTTTATACGTGAGATTTTGAATAATCTGTACTTTTAATCCTGGCACCGTTTGCAGCATCGCCATTATTTCTTCTTTCATTGGGTGTTTATCAGGCGATACCACCAATAAATTTTCCTTACTTCTCCATTCAGTGAATGCATATTGTTCCGGGCTGATCCAGACAGATAATTTATGAATAGGAACGCCGAAATAACTGCGGTAATGCGGGTTACAATATTTACTGTGTGCGGTTGTAATGGTTACTGTAGCAGCCAGTTGCTTTAATCTTACAAAAGCAGCCGGTGCTGGCATCAGCCTTATATTCTGGTTCATCACATTGATGTGTAGCCGCGGTATCGCTGAAAGCCACTGCTTATCGGTGGCAGTTAGCCCGTTAAGAAAGTTTTCGGCCAGCATCTCCGGTATATGGATAACAAGAGAAGACAGTTGGGTAAAGTAATTCACTAACTGACCGAAACGGTATACTAAAGTGTTGTTTTCAAATTTCTCGTGTTGTAACAATAAATGGGCGTTGTTCATTGTACACATAATTGTTTCAGATTTGTGCACATCTGCCAGCTTCGCCGTCTCTTCACAAACCGACACAATGGATAGAATACCGCCAGAGATTTCATCTTTGCCTGTTGCCCAGTCGCTACCCAAGGCAAAAAATACAATCAGGCTTTTTACATTTTTGTCATAATGTAATGGCAGTAGCCTGTCCTGCTCTTTTTTTATAAAACGCTCGCGTACCCATTTGCGGCGCTCTTTACTGTAACGGAGCAATCTTAAAGCAGGCTTTATAAAATCGGGCAAATAAGTCCTTAGTTGTTGCTTCATATCAATTACCAGCTGCCAGGCATACCTTTTACCACAACTCCGTCCGGAACGTTTTTAGTAACAACCGCGCCAGCACCAACTTTAACATGGCTACCCACGGTAATCCCCGGAAGTATGACTGCATTTGTACCCACACTGGTGCAATGCCCAATCTGAACATTGCCAAGTATCCGGCACCCGGGTGATAATTCACAAAAGTCGCCAATGACAGAGTCGTGATGAATGCTGGCATGAGTATTCACCAGCACGCATTTGCCCATTGTTACATGGGTGGTAATTACTGCACCCGACATGATATTTACGCCCTCTCCGTAATAAACTTCTGTAGTTCCTACAACAGCGTAGCGGGAAATGATGGAATAAACCTGGCCACCTTGCGCGAGCATTTTATTATATAGAATTTCGCGCGCCAATGGCTTACCGGTACCCACAATAAACAGATTGTCTTTTTGCATGGCTGACTTTAAGGCCGCTTCCGTGGTGAGAAGTGGCATGCCCAATAATTGCTCTTTTGTAGGGTTTACATCATCAAAAAAGCTGATCTCGCCTTTCCATTGTAGCCATTGCAATTCCGTAAAAATCTCTTTTGCGTGTCCACCCGCTCCTGCAATAATCATAGTTAGTACATGATAATATCTGTAATAATATGGCAAATCTGTTTTATCTGGTCGGCCGTGAGATCATGGTACAGGGGTAAACATAAAACGCGGGCCGCAATAGACTCTGCCACCGGCATCGCCTGATGTGCCACATAGGGCAATTGATTTAGAGCAGGGTAGAAATATCTTCTCGGGTAGATATAGGAGGCATTCAGCGCATCTCTCACCTGCAATAATTGCTTTTCCGAGTTAAAGACAACCGGGAAATACGCATAATTATAGTCTGTTGATGACGGTACAGAAGGCCTTTGCAATTGTTCTTTAATTTTTGCAAGGTACTTTTCATACAGCATTGATTGCTCCTTGCGCCGCGCAATTATATCATTAATATGAGGAAACAAGCAAAGCCCCATGGCAGCATGAAATTCTGAGTTTTTTCCGTTAATACCCATACCCCAGAAGTCTTCCTGTCCTTTATGTCCAAAGTTGCGCATGTAAGAAATACGGTGGGCAAGTGCATCATCGTTAGTACCTATACCGCCGCCTTCAACTGTATGAAAGAGTTTGGTAGCATGAAAGCTTACGGTAGATAGATCACCGTAATTCATAATTCCTTTATTGTTCACACTAACACCAAAAGCATGTGCGGCATCATAAATAACTTTTAGGCCATGCTTGTCGGCCAGCTTTTGAATGGCTTCCACATCACAGGGAATGCCGTACACATGGGTGGCCAGTATTCCGGTTGTCTTATCACTAATAGCAGCCTCTATCTTTTCTGCGTCGATGGTATAGTTGTCTTTGTCAATGTCAATAAAAACGGGTGAAGCCTGCTCCCAGGTTATCGATGAAGTAGTGGCTACATATGAAAAAGGCGTAGTAATGATCTCACCTTTTAAATCCAGTGCCCTGATAGCTATCTGTATTGCAATTGTGCCGTTATTAAGGAAAAAGAAATGCTTAACACCGAGGTATTCTTTTATTTTTTCCTCCAATTCATTGACCAATGGCCCATGATTGGTAAGGTGTCCCCGTTCCCATATACCTTCAAGATAGCGTGTATATACTTCCAGCGGGGGAAGAAAAGACTTGGTTACATTAATCATTTA
>DATJGC010000079.1:0-6082 GCA_035495345.1 Chitinophagaceae bacterium
AGCCATTCTGTTAAATGCCCGGGCGTACACGCGTATCCAGGCAAAGGTTGCATCGCCATCAGCCAGGGGATTGGTAATAGCAATACTGGCGGGTTTACTCATGGGCTTCTTTTACCGTTTTGTGGCGCAATCTATGTTCAAAGATTTTAACGTGCCGGAGGCAGGCAAGCTTAGTCCGTACACTGTCATGGTAATTTTTGCAGTGGGGATATTGCTGAGCAATATTGTTTTCAACACCTATATCATGAGGCGGCCCTTTACCGGCCAACCTGTACATTTTTCTGCATACTTCTCCGGCGGTTGGCGCAACCACCTCACCGGGTTGCTCGGTGGCATTATCTGGTGCGTTGGCATGTCGTTTAGCATCATTGCCTCCGGCAAGGCTGGTGCGGCAATATCGTACGGGTTAGGACAAGGCGCTACGGTGGTGGCGGCCATCTGGGGCATTTTTGTATGGAAAGAATTTAAGTCAGCACCATCGCCGGTGCCTCTATTGCTCAATAGTATGCTGGTTTTGTATGTGCTGGGTATTGCCTTTATTATTTATGCGCGCTGATAAATGCTAAACTGATTATTATGGAACCGATTCTTGTGATAGGCAGCTCAAATACAGACATGGTGGTAAAAACCAGCCGGTTTCCGGTGCCAGGGCAAACAGTGATGGGCGGTGAATTTTTTATGTTTTCCGGCGGCAAGGGCGCCAACCAGGCCGTAGCAGCAGTGCGCATGGGCGCCACCGTTATACTGTTGTCTAAAATAGGCAATGATATTTTTGGGCAGCGTGCCATGGAAGAGTATAAGAAAGAGGGACTGGTAACAGACTTTATCACAAAGGATAACGGCGCGGCCTCCGGGGTAGCGCTCATACTGGTAAACGAAGCCGCAGAAAATGAAATTGTAGTAGCACCCGGTGCCAATGAGTTATTATCTATTGCAGATATTGATGCGGCTGCCATTGTATTGGCTACTGCAGACATTGTGCTACTGCAATTGGAGATACCCCTGCCTGCTGTATTGCATGCTGCGGAAAAAGCACAGGCCGCAGGTGCAAGGGTGATTCTTAACCCGGCACCCGCCTGTGCCTTACCGGCTTCTTTGCTGCAGCTGCTTTACCTGATCACCCCAAATGAAACGGAAGCCAGCATGCTCACCGGTATTGAGGTTACTGATATGGCTGGTGCAGCAATGGCCGCAGAAGCGCTGCTGGCAACCGGTGTGCAGAATGTTATCATTACCATGGGTGCCAAGGGTGCTTACTTCAGCAACTATTACCTGCAGCTTATGGTAGAAGCCCCGGTAGTCAGCCCGGTGGATACCACTGCCGCCGGCGATGTCTTTAACGGCGTACTGGCGGTAGCGCTTGCAGAAGGAAGAGAGTGGGAGCCTGCTATCCGCATGGCCTGCGCGGCTGCGGCAATGTCAGTAACCCGTATGGGTGCACAGGCTTCTATGCCGCGCCGCGAAGAATTGAATGCCTTCTTTTCATAGAAGCCGCTGTTCTAAGCCGCATCGCCTGTCAAAAAAGCGGAACCACTGCCCTGGTGCAATTCTTGGGGCCAGCTGCAGATGACAACAACAGATACCAGCACCAATTATACCCCGCAACTCATTGCGGCTACCGATAAACAATTACTGGATGCCTATTCATCTACTGTTACCTCCGTGGTACGTGGCACTGCGCAGGCAGTGGCGCATATAAAAGTATTTAAGAAGGGCATTCACCCCCGCACAAAAAAAGAAATCACCCAACAGGGCGCAGGCACCGGGTTTGTGATATCCACTGACGGCTATATTGTTACCAACCACCACGTGATTGAAAATGCACTGTCTATTAAAACTGCGTTTGCTGATGGCATGGAGTTGAATGCTTCGCTCATTGGCAGCGACCCCAGTACGGATATTGCGGTGTTAAAAGTATACGACGGACAGCTAAAACCCCTGCAGTTTGCGAACTCAGATTTACTGGAAACCGGCCAGATAGCCATTGCCATTGGCAACCCCATGGGTTTGCAGCATACGGTTACAGCAGGGGTGGTAAGTGCATTGGGCAGAACCCTACGTGCCAATAACGGAAGGCTGATTGACGATATCATTCAAACAGATGCTGCATTAAACCCGGGCAATAGCGGCGGCCCCTTGGTAAACTCTGAAGGGTATGTTATTGGCGTAAACACGGCAGTGGTAGCAGCAGCACAGGGTCTTTGCTTTGCCGTATCTGCTAATTTAGCGGCCTACATTGCCGGCCAGTTGATTATGCATGGAAAAGTGCGCAGGGCACAGTTGGGCATTGCCGCACAACCCATTAACCTGAGTCAGCGCATGATTGGCGCCAACCAGCTGACTACGCAGACCGGTGTATACATTTACGAAAAATTGCAGGATGCTAACCTTGATAATAACCAGCTCAGAACGGGCGATATTATTGTGGCTTTTGATGGCAAGCCTGTGGCTACAACAGACAATCTTCATAAATACCTGCATGCATCAGTTATCGGTAAAAAGATTCAACTCACCGTGTTGCGCCAGGGAAGAAAAGAGAACATATCTGTTATTCCAGGTGAAATGAAATAGCCAGCAGCCGGCTATATTTCTGACGCGGCTAGATTGAGCGCTGATAGATAGGTGCTGCTTTTCCTTTATTAGCCGGAGCCGAGAAATCTATTGTATAATTTTCAGTCGCATGGCTTCCTGTACGGCTTTTGCGCGCGCATTTACATCCAGCTTAAATAAGATGGAGGAGATATGATGATCCACTGTTTTGGCGGAGATAAATAACCTGGCGGCAATCTCCTTGTTTTGCAGGCCTTCTTTTAGTAAGGGCAGTATGTCCATTTCGCGCTGTGTAAGCCTGGCCGGGTTGGCGCTGGTGCTGGCCCTGATGCCACGCGGAATACTTTTTATACCAGCGCTTCTCATTTGCCCTTTCATTCTTTCGGCTACGGTAGTAGCACCCAGCTGCTGCACTATGGAAAGTGCTGCTTTCTTATTTTCTGCACTGCCTTCAAACAGTAAGAGCGCTTCTTCATAAGGGCAGCCAATGGTTTTCCAGTAATCAACCGCGGCAGTAAGCCTGCTCCGGGCCTTAAAACAGTAACCTGTGTGCTGTTTGTCTGCAGGTGTGGTATTTCTTGCCTTGTACAACCAAAAAGCCCATTCACTTTTATCCTGCAGAGAACCGGTTTGCGCCAGCAGTACAGTGCCTGCATTGCAGGCTGCTTCCTCCAACAGGCTTTCACCTGTGAGCCATTCATATTCCAGGCAGGCGCAGAAGGCCGGCACAATACGCTGCAGTTCCATTGCCTCCAATGCTTTTGTTCTTGCCTCCTGCAACAGTTCGCGGGCACCTGGAAGACCCATCCTTATTTTTAGCCTGGCCATTACCGGTAGTAAGGCCATTATAATCACAGAAGCATGTTGCCCGTTACGCAATTGTTCTGCCAGGGAGAGGGCCTCTTTCCAATGGCCGGTTTCCAGCAGCAGCCTTGCTTTCCAGGACGACATATAGCCATTCCATGAATCTAAATCACGCTCTTCACAATAGCGGATGCCTTCATCCAGCAGCTGCATAGCCTTTTTGTATTCGCGCAGCTCAGTATACGTACTCGTAAGATTGGTATAGGCGCGGGCGGCATGCTCGTGATGGCCAATCTCCAAAGCCAGTGCCAGGCTTTCTTCCAGTTGGGCGACACCTTTGCTGAAACTCTCTGTTTCCCTCATATAAATGCTGCCGGTATTATTCAGCGCATGTGATAATATTTCTTTGTTGTTAAGTTCTTTTGCCATGGCAATGGCCTGCTCTCCCCAAAAGATACAATCCTTTGCCTGCTTGGCAAGCATGCTCAGCTGCGCCATATTGCTAAGTGCCATCGCCTTTATTGCAGAAGCCGGTTGCTGCTCCAGCACACCGATGGCTTCCTTTGCATATGTTTCTGCTTTCTGCCTGCTACCATCGTACCACCATAATCTTGAGAGAAACCGAAGACAATTACCCATCTGTTCTGCATTGCCCGTTTCTTTCCAAAGAGTTAATGCTTTACCGGCATACGCAATGGCCTCTTTCACCTGGTTGATAAGATAACTCTCGTAGGCGTAAGCCTCGTACAAATCTATTAGCAGTTTTTTATCAGTTCCTTTATAATATTCTATGGCAGTAAGGTATAAGCGCGATGCCTCCACATGAGCACCCAGCTGCACCGCTTTCTTTGCTGCGGACGGTGCGTACTGCACTACCACCGCATGGGCGTTTGCGTTCTTTGCATGGTGGATGATTCTTTCTGCCTGCCCGTTTTTTTCAAATGCACCGGTAAGCCGCGAAAGTATTTCATTGTGCAGGTGAATCCGTTTAACAGGAGAGAGATTGCTTTCTATGGTGCGGCGGTAGAGCTCATGTTTAAAACGGATGCTGCCATCCGTAGCCAGCAGTATTTTTGATTGAAGTCCGCGCTCAATGGCCCCGGCATATTGTTGGTAAAACCGCGCAAGGTGATCTGTTTCCAGTCCCTCCGGCATTACAGAAAGCAGCTCCCACAATTGCTTGGCATTTTCATCCTGCCTTGCATATACGGAGAGCACGGCGTCTTTAATATTATCCGGTATGCCGCTGCTATAGCTCGCCAGAATTTCTGTTACGTAAAAAGGGTTGCCACCGGAAATACTAAAAACATCAGTACCGTTAAACCCCTTTTCTGTGGCCATTGCATCCACCGCCTGTTGTGACAGCAGGGGCAATGCTATGCGGGTAAATGAACCGGGCGATAAATGACCCAGCACATTTCTTAACGGGTGCAGGCTATGCACTTCATTATCGCGGTAGGTGAGTATAAAAAGGCAATCCAATTGCTGAATGCGGCGTGCAAAAAATTTGATGAAGTCGAGGCTGGCTTCATCTGCCCAATGAACGTCTTCAAAAACGATCACTACGGTAGCAGGCTGCTGGCTGATGAGATGATAAATGGTGTGGAAGATATTGCTGCGGTCATTGCCAGTCCCGGGAGTGGTTACCGTACCTGTAAGCTGTACCAGGATATCCAGTACCGGCGCCAGTGGCCTTGGCGTAAAGAGCGCATCGCAGGAACCCTGCAGGACAGTGTACTGCTTCTTAAGGGTGTGGCAGAAGTTTTTAACAAGCGCGGTCTTACCGATGCCCGCTTCACCGCTGATAAAGACAGCATGGCCTTCGCCCCCGGCAACGGTGGTAAATGCAGATTGAATAGCAGTTAATTGTTCGGCTCTTTCCAACAGCTCCATAAGTGTAACCAAAATTGAAGTGTGGACTAACCTAAAATAGGGAACAACCCCTATAGGTATCACCCGATAGGGTTGTTTTTTTGCGTCCGTAAAATATGATTCACTAAAGTTAAAACCATTTGTTATGAGATGTTCGTTTGCAACCCTGTTATTTGTATTGTTATTCCATGGCCTTTCCACATTTGCGCAATCCGGCAAAGGCATGGTGCCCGGTAATGCCGGAAAAACCCTGTTCCTTGATGTGCATGAGCTGGGCGCGGGCAAAGTTACGTATGATGCTGTGGCGGGTGCACATGCCAAAGACCTTGCTGTACAGGATAAATACGGCGTAAATTTTATTAAATACTGGGTGGATGAATCAAGAGGCCTTGTGTATTGCCTGGCTTCTGCCATGGATACCGCTTCCATCATGAAAACACATGCTGAAGCGCATGGGCTGTTGCCTACCCATGTGTACCCCGTGACTGATGGCCTGGAAGCTGCACTCAAAGGCAACAAGGAACTGTTTCTTGATATTCATTACCTGGGCGCAGGTAAGGTAACGGCAAAAGATGTAGCCGCTGCGCATCTAAAGGATCTTGCCGTGCAGGGGAAATATGGTGTAAACCTGATCAACTACTGGGTAGATGAAAAGGAAGGCATTGTAATGTGCCTGGCAGAAGCCAGCAATGAAGATGGCCTGATAAAAACCCATAAAGAAGCGCACGGACTCATCCCTGACAAGGTGATGAAGGTGCAGCAGGGCCAGTAATACGGCCGTTTTCATTATCAATACCGGCATCACCCAAACAGTGATGCCGGTTGTTTTTATCAGTTATGCATAGCCATGAAGCCC